>JBOHOS010000755.1:0-1226 GCA_050731295.1 Nitrospiraceae bacterium
TCCCACTGCACCGCCCAATATTTTTCTTGCCATATCGCGCTTGCATACCTCACAAAAAAATAATCTGCGGTTCCCTGCCGAATCCGGATTTTGTCTACCCGCATGGCCCACAACTACGCCGTATAAAATAAAAGGCAACTGGACAATCCGGCGTCATCTCGCATACACTCACACTGCCCGCTCGGCGGGCCTCACCTGATTTCCTCAGGAATCGAGAGACCAGACAACGAGACGACCGGAGCTGTGCGGAGAGGTGGCCGAGTGGCCGAAGGCAACGGTTTGCTAAACCGTCACAGGGCCAAAAGCCTTGTCGCGGGTTCAAATCCCGCCCTCTCCGCCAAACCATGAAGTCAGTCCTGCTCCAACCCCGATTGCCCTCTCTCACCGTTCTAAAACAAAAATGGAACCATTTCATCATCGAGTCTCAATTCTGTTAGGGTTCTCTCCGCTCGTCAGCTGCATCAGAAGTCTCTCCGCCTCGGGACGGTATTGGCGGGTCCAGGCATAAGGATCATCAGGATGAGGCAGGCTCAGCAACGTCTCGAGTTCCGTGCGCGCCCGTTGGGGATCTTTCCGCTTCAGATATAGCTTGGCAAGATCGAGTCGGGCATGGGCGTAGGATGGGTCAGCGGCAACGGCCCGTCGGAGGTGATCGAGCGCCAGCGCGGCATTCCCGCCCATGATCCACGGCAGTTCCTCCAACATTCGCCCCATCATATGAAGGGACGGGGCATGATCGGGTTGCAACTCCAGCGCTCGCTTGATATGCCCCTTGAGGTCCGGCACGGCTCTCGCTGAGGCTGCCAGGCCTTGGAGTTGCGCTGCGCTGCCGGTATTCGCCGCGTAGAGAAAATGCGCGACGGCGTTTGCGTCGTTACGGTCGAGCGCGCGCCGGGCGAACCGTGCTCCCGTCTGATAGGCGGCCATGCGCTGAGCGTCGTCCGTCCACAGATCATCGCCCAATCGAAGATAGAGACGAGCGAGCGCCACTAGCTGTTGCGGGTCGGATGACGTTTCAGCGCCGGCCTCTTGCAACGATCTAAGTTCACGCGGCAGCGATTGGGGATAATCGTGAGCAATCGATTCCCCCCAGACAGGGTGAGATACGACTCCCCACATGAGCACGCTCAACATGATTGTCATCGTTCACGAACTATGTCATATCTGTCATAATTTCGTCCATTCATCTCACGAGCATCACACCCCCTGGGTGAAGAGAAAACGAG
>JBOHOS010000756.1:0-1010 GCA_050731295.1 Nitrospiraceae bacterium
GAGCAGTGCCTTGATAAGATGGCTGCAATCTTTGCCAAGGCCTAAGCGGTTCTTGCGGACAACACTGAAAACAATTGATCCACCCCTATGACAACCGAAACCACCAAAACACACGACGAAGTCCAGATCCGACAACTAATCACCGATCAGGCAAGTGCCATGCGCCAAGGACATAGACCGAATCATGGCCCACTACGCCACAGATGTCATTTTCTTCGATTGCAAACCACCGTTCCAAACCAAAGGCGCAGATGCTTTCCGCCGCATTTGGGAGGAGTGCTTGCCTTACATCCCGGCCCCCTTCGGAATAGAAAGGCGGGACCTCAGCGTCATCGTGAGCGGCAAACTCAGGCATGTAGCGATCCGCAGGGCCGTTGCCGACTGTGGGCTCTGTCGAACGACTATCCGATGTCAATGGAGGCATCCTCATGAAATACATGTTGCTGGTTCACCACGACGAAGAGGCCTTCGGCAAGTTCAGCGAGACCAAGCGGCAGCAGATGCTTGAAGAATCCGTGCAGCTCACGCATCAGCTCCATGCCAACGGGCAGTATCTGAGCGCGTCGCCGCTGCATCCGACGGCGACGGCGGCCATCGTTCGGGTGCGCGACGGCAAACAGTTCGTGACCGACGGGCCGTTCGTGGAGACGCGCGAACAGCTCGCCGGCTACTTCCTGATCAATGCCAAGGATCTCGACGAGGCGATCGGCATCGCCGCTCGGGTTCCAGGGGCGCGCATCGGAACCGTCGAGGTGCGGCCGGTGAGGGAGGTCGCGGGCCTGCCGACTGAGTAACAGGATGTTGAAAATGTCACTATTACACCCGCCCTACCCCAGGCGCGCCAAGACGCTCCCCTTCCCGGGCTTTGTTCTCAGTCGTGTCTCTCGCTGCGGCGTAGCGCAAGGCTACGCCTCACTCGCCCCGCTCCCTGCGGCCTCGCTGGATGGCCATTTTGAACATCCTGCGGGTGAGTCCGCGACGGGCGCAGAGCCTTTTTTGATCCTGTGGGC
>JBOHOS010000757.1:0-3922 GCA_050731295.1 Nitrospiraceae bacterium
GAGTTAAGAAGATCTGGGATACGTTCGAACACCTATCCATGATACCGGACTATATTCTCTAACCCATTCAACACTGATTAGGGTGGTTCCGTGAAGGTTCTCGTGATTGGAAGCGGAGGACGCGAGCACGCGCTTGTGTGGAAGTTGGCCCAGAGCCCTCGAGTCTCTCGGTTGTTTTGCGCGCCGGGTAACGCCGGCATTGAATCGCTGGCGCAGTGCGTCCCGATCCCGGCTGACGATATCGCCGGACTCAAGAGCTTTGTCCTGTCTGAGCGTGTAGACCTGACCGTCGTAGGACCCGAGGGTCCACTCGCCCTGGGAATTGCCGACGAATTCCGGAAGGCAAAGTTGCGGATTTTTGGCCCAGTGCGAGCCGCGGCGCAAATAGAATCGAGCAAAGCGTTCGCGAAAGACATGATGGTGCGCAACCACATTCCGACTGCCGCGGCCAGGAGTTTTGATGAACTCAAGCCGGCGCGTGACTACATCGACCGGCAAGGGGTCCCCCTCGTGGTGAAGGCGGACGGATTGGCGCAAGGCAAAGGCGTAGTGATTGCGACGAGCCGGGAGCAAGCACATCAGGCCGCCGCCGCCATGCTGGAGGAAAGGGTATTTGGACAAGCCGGACGCCGCGTGCTTATCGAGGAGTTTTTGGCAGGGGAGGAAGTCACGGTCATGGCCTTCACAGATGGAAAGACGGTAAGGCCGATGCTGCCCAGCCAAGACCATAAGCGAATCGGCGATGGAGATACCGGAGCCAACACCGGCGGGATGGGAGCCTATGCGCCGGCCTCGATCGCGACCGCATCGCTGCTTCAGACCGTCACCCAACAGGTCCTTCGCCCGATCGTCGACGCCCTTTCTCGCCTCGGCAGTCCATTCCAAGGGGTCCTCTATGCCGGTCTGATGATCGTGGAAGAGCGTCCGTACGTGTTGGAATTCAACGCTCGATTTGGAGACCCGGAAACACAGGTCGTTCTGCCTCTGTTACAAACAGATTTGGTGGATGTGCTCGAGGCTGTGGTCGAGCATCGTCTCGACCAGATCGACGTGGCATGGCATACTGATACGGCAGTGTGCGTCGTCTTAACGTCCAGAGGATATCCGGAGCCTTGCGTGACCGGGAAACCGATAGCCGGGTTAGGCGACATCCAACCATCTCGAGACATGATGGTGTTTCACGCCGGCACCAAACGACAAGGGACCGATGTGGTGACGGCCGGTGGGCGCGTGCTCGGTGTTACGGGCATCGGTCCGAATCTGAGCCTGGCCAGAGATCTGGCTTATCAAACCGTCCGGCGCATTTCGTATGATGGATGCCATTTCCGCAGCGATATCGCGCGCCGAGGATTGGTTGAAAAGTAAGGAGAAGGGTATTCCGCCAGTCCCTGCGCCGATAAGATCTCCGGTGCTGACGATCCCATCCGATCTGTCACCCTATCCTTTTGACGAAGCCGCCCAGGTCATCAGCAGAGGCGGCGTGCTGGCGATTCCAACGGAAACATTCTATGGACTGGGCGTGTCGGTTCGCGACGAGCCGGCGATCCGCCGTGTCATCGCGATCAAAGGACGGCCTGATGGGAAGCCGATCCTGATCTTAATTGCCGATCGAACGCAACTGGCGGGATTGATCACGAATCCGACACCGGCCGCAGAAGCCTTAATGAACCAGTGCTGGCCCGGACCGCTGACGCTGATCATGGGCGCCTCCTCGTCGCTCTCGCCGCTGTTGACCGGCGGGACCGGAACCATCGGAGTCCGACAGCCCTCGCAACCGGCTCTGCTCCGGTTGCTTCGCCATGTGGGTCCACTGACGGGCACCAGTGCCAATCGGTCCGGCGCAGCGCCAGCCCGTTATGCACAAGAGGTCCAGGCCATGTTCGGTTCCGAGGTCGATCTCATTTTTGACGGCGGTCCGGCGGCGGGAGGCGAACCGTCCACGGTCGTCCATACGGTCGGGGGCATCCGCATCGTACGGCAAGGCGCTTTTCCGCGGCAGCGTATCGTCACATCCCTCAAGAGGGCCGGCTTTGCGCTTGACCGCTGATTCCTCGCACGATGAGAACGAGCATGTCCTCTCGATCAACGTTTTTAACAAGGAGGATCACATGACGGGTTGGGTGATGGATAGGGCGGTGGGCTCTTTGCTGTTAATTGGGCTCACGAGTCTCGGGCTGAGCGGGTGCGACTATTGGCCACCGGCCCTCCAAGCGCAAATCGAACAAATGCAAGTTGACGCGCAAATCGCTACGGCGGAGCGGGCCAAACTTCAGGGTCAACTCACTGAGACGTTGAAAACGAAAGAGGAGCTACAGACCCGGGTCGATGAATTGACGCGCTCTAATCGCGACTACGCCGGGCGGGTGTCTACGCTCGAGCAGACTTTGGCTTCAGAACGCGACAAGGTCAGCCGGCTCGCGAAGTCCGCCAAGCCGGGCGCGGCGAAACCTCTTGCGAAGGCAGTTCATAAACCAACTCCCAAAAAGAAACCCGCCAAACCGACGTCTGCAAAATCAACTTCAAAACGGCGGCACTAGGAGCCTGTCCGAGTAATCCCGCATTTTTGTGTGGACAGGCCCATGGCAATGTGGTTTCTAGCGCTCATGAGCAAACCATTTAAAACGTGGCACGTCGATCAGATGTGTATGGCCCACAACTTCTTGAAGCTGGCGAACGCGCTCGCCTGAGAGGGTCGGCACGGAACAACCGTGCCGGAACGTCGTGACGTGTTCTGGTAGTCCCTTGGCTCTCATGAACTCCCCCCCCGCTACGAAACCGGCCAGCTTGGAAGAAGGCCGTCGTCAATCGCGGCTCAGGCAATTACTCGGACAGGCTAGCCCGTCGTCTTTCCGTCCCTGATGAAGACGAGGTAGATAAGTTCGAGGAGGCAGGCGCAGACGAGGAAGATCCTGTCTTGTCTTGCGACGCACCGGCGGAATCCGACGTCCCGCTTGTCTGAGGAATAGTCGCCGCCGTTTCGTTACCCGAACTCGGCGATGCTTTCTGATCACCTGATCCATTGACTGGTTTCTGAGTGGCCTCCGGCTGAGCCGGCGCTTTGAACTTATCCGAGTAGTCGGTGACATACCAACCGCTGCCCTTGAACATGATGGCCGGCGCGGAAATCACTTTTGTCACGGCTTCCCCGCATCGCACGCAGGTTGAGACCGGTGCATCGCTGAACCGTTGCTTGACCTCAAAGCGATGTTGGCAACTCTGACAGACGTATTCGTAAATCGGCACGGGTCACCCCCTTAAGAGCCTAGCCTATCAGGCTCGATACAGGTAGCGGTAAATTACATAATACCGATCAGGACAAAGTCAAGGGAATGAATGGGTCTGGACTGCCCTACGAAGTCAATTTCTTGATCGCCGACTCCATGCGATCAAGCCCGCGACCGATGTGTTCCATGTTGGTCGCATAGGACAACCGGATGTGCGTGGGGCTTCCAAAAGGCTCTCCCGGGACCACCGCGACCTTGGCTTCCTGGAGCAAATAGGTCGCGAAATCAGACGCCGTGGTTATGCGCCGGCCCGTCCTTTCTGAGCTGAACAATCCCGTGATATTTGGAAAGGCGTAAAAAGCTCCAGCCGGCATCGGACAACGGATGCCGGAAATCCGGTTGAGACGTTCCACCATAAGCCGGCGACGACGGTCGAATTCGCTCACCATGTGTCGGGTGAATGTCTCGCCCCCGCTAAGGGCCGCGACGGCGGCTTTTTGCGCAATGGACGTCGGATTGGACGTGCTTTGACTCTGAATGTTCGACATCGCGGCGATCAAGTCTTTAGGGCCGGCCGCATAGCCGATTCGCCAGCCGGTCATGGCGTAGGCTTTGGAGACGCCGTTCACGGTCAGGATGCGGTTGCGCAGCCACGGCTCGACCGCCGCGGGCGTGGCGAAGCGGAAGCCGTCGTAGAC
>JBOHOS010000758.1:0-11684 GCA_050731295.1 Nitrospiraceae bacterium
ATGGTTCAGCAGGTGAAAGACGGTGGCGCCACCGACTGCGCTTCCCGTCATTTCAGGAAACAGACTTGCCAGCGGATCGTCGAGCCGAACCCGGCCGTCTTGAACCAAACACAAGACAGCGGTCGTGGTGGCTAACGGTTTCGTTAATGAAGCCAGATCGTACACGGTGTCGACGGTGGCGGGGTGCGGTTCGGGGCGGAGCGCGGCATATCCGAAGGCGCGATGGTAGCGAACCTGCCCGGCCTGGCGGACCAACAAGACCGCGCCGGGAAAAACGCGCTGATCGAGCGCGGTGTGCATGCTCTGGGTAATGGGATCACGCTCCTGCATAGAGCTTGGCGAGCCAAGACCGATGGACAAGGGCGAACCGTTGTGAGCCGTACGGATGCAGTCGCTCTCAGAGTCGGTGTGGTGTCAGGGTCAAGACTTCGCGCGACTGGTTGTCAGCGCCATTGGACGCGGCTGTACCTGAATGACCAATCACAGGCTAACGTTAATAGTTCGAGCCGCCGGCCATCTTCTCAGCATGATGAGCCGGCGGGGCATCGCCCTCTTGCTCTTCAACTTCCAGCATTCGCTCGAAGGTCCGTAGCGTCGAGCGCAGCCGTTCAATCCCCAGGATCCGCTGCTTGCGCAGCTCGGAGATATCCCGTTGCGTCGCCGCCAGTTCCTCTCGCGCCTCTCTCAGCAATTCCGCGGCCTTCATTTCCCCCTCTTTGATGATCAGCGAGGCGTCCCGCCGCGCCACTTCTTTGAGATCATCCGCCAGCGCCTGCGTGGAGACCAGCGTATGGGTGAGGGTCGCCTCCGTCTTCTTCAATTCTGCGAGTTGGGCTTCGGTCGAAGAGAGCCGTTCTCGCAAGGTCGCATTTTCGTGGTTGAGCGACTCCACCGTTTGAGCGATCTCTTCCAAAAACTGCTTGACCTCTTGCCGATCATAGCCTCGTAACCGGACGGCAAACACCATTTGCTGAATATCGAGCGGTGTGATCTTCATCGGAGAACCTCTTCGGGTAAAAAGAATCCATCCCCCCATGCTCTCGAGCCGCGCTCAACGCATGTGGACGGCCATCTCGAACAAGGAACGCACCAATGCATATTGCAAGAAAACGATGATCAGAATCGCGACGATGGGAGAGAGATCCATGCCCATCCCCCACCCAAGCCGCCGCCGGATGGGGTACAGGACCGGCTCGGTGGCCCGTTCAAGAAATTGAACAATCGGATTATACGGATCGGGGTTCACCCACGAAATGAGGGCTCGCGCAATGATCACATACATGTACAAGGTCAGCACCCAATCCAGCACATGCGCCAACCCTTCCAGCAAATTTCCCGCCACAAACATTCTTGTGTCTTCTCCTTGCCCTACTCGCGGGCTCGCCCCAACTCCTCCGCCCGCTTGGTCGCCGCTTCCACGGCTTCAATCAGCGTGGCCCTCAGCCGCCCCTGCTCGAGTCGATGAAGGCCGGCAATCGTAGTTCCTCCTGGAGAGGCGACTCGATCCTTCAATCGTCCCGGGTGCTCCCCCGTCTCGATCAGCATGCGGGCCGCACCGAGCACCGTCTGCGCGGCGAGGAGCTCAGCCACCGACCGTGACAGCCCCATTTTAACACCCCCGTCCGCCAGCGCCTCGATCGCCATGAACACATACGCCGGGCCGCTCCCGCTCAGCCCGGTGACGGCCGCCATCAAGGTCTCGTCCACGATCACCACCCGCCCCACCGCTTGAAACATGGCGTACGCCGTCTCGCGATCCTGCTCGTCGACGCGCGGTCCGAACGCCAGCGCGGAGACGCCTTCGCGAATGAGGGCAGGCGCGTTGGGCATCACGCGCACGAGAGGCGTTCGGCCAGGCAGACATGCGGCGATCCGTGCGAGCGACACGCCCGCCGCGATTGAAATCACCAGTTTCCCCTCGACCACCGGTCCGAGGTCGGTGACCACGGCATCGATCATCTGTGGCTTTACCGCCATGACGACGATATCGGCCCATAACGCGGCTTCCCGGTTGTCCGCTCCGACACGCACCCCCATCTGTTGCTTGATATGATCTCTCCGCTCGGCACTGATATCTGTGGCAAAGAGGCGGGCCGGATCGGAGACTTGAGAGGCCAGCAGTCCGCGCAACAAGGCTTCGGCCATCTGCCCGGCTCCGATCATGGCAATCTTTCTTGACACTCCTTGACTCATCGTACCGCCCTGTCGGGACGAGCGCCGAAGATCGCGGTTCCGATACGCACGATCGTCGCACCTTCTTCCACGGCCACTTCGTAGTCGCCGGACATTCCCATCGACAGTTCATCCATCCGAACATGCCGGAATGTGGGCCGTGTTGACGACTGGGCCAACTCCCGCAGGGCCCGAAAATACGGTCGGGCCGCGGCCGGCTCTTCGACACGCGGAGGAATCGCCATCAAGCCTTTGACCGTCACATGCTCCAGATCGTCCAGTGCCGCAAGCGCGGCGGCCGTGGCTGCGGGCGCGAATCCGCTCTTGCTGGCTTCCTCTCCGATATTGACCTCCAGCAGAACGGCCTGTTGTAGGCCGGCCTCTTTCGCGCGCCGATCGATTTCAAGGGCGAGCTCAAGACTGTCCACCGAATGAATCAGCGCGAATCGTCCGACGACCGACTTGACTTTTCTGCGCTGTAACCGTCCGATGAAATGCCACGTCAGCCGCCCCGGCCCGATCGAGTCGATTTTCGGCAGCGCTTCCTGAACTCGATTTTCTCCGAGATCGACGACACCGGCCTCGAGGGCCTGTCGGATCCGATCAACCGGAACCGATTTTGTCACGGCAATGAGACGAATCTCATCCCGCCGGCGGCCGGCGCGCTGGGCCGCCCGGAGAATCGCATTCTGGACTATCCGGATACGTCGAGCAATCGCATTCGGCCCCGTCATCTCCGCCAATCGAGGTCACCCTATCAGCCGACGTGAAACGGGCGGTATTGTACCGGAAGCGGGACGGGATGTCAGGGGGTCGCGATCAGAATGTTTGAACGAGCCGGCTGCGACGCTCGGAGTGTCGTGACGTGACACGGCGATCTGCAGGGGCCAGCATAATCCCACTGACCATGGTCTGCTTCACGATCCCTTCACGCCGGTAGGAATAAAAAAGCCGAGGATGGCAGATGGTACAGACCTTCACCGTCCAGATCCGCCCGGCATCGACCCCGTCCGCTTGAGCCTGACGGCGGATCAACGCGCGAAGATCGAGCAGGGCTCGCCCCCGTCCCGTTTCGCTGACCACCAGCCGCCAATAGGGATATTCCGTTCGTACCAGACTCAGAACCTGTTCGTCCACTTCATAACAGCAAGGGCCGGCCGATGGCCCGATCACCATGGAGATATCTCCGGGGGCCGAGTGAAAATGCCGGCGCATGTGAGCAAGCGTTTTTGAAATGATGCCCGCCACGGTCCCTCGCCAACCGGCATGGACGGCAGCGATGACCTGCCGCCGCGCATCACGACACAGAACGGGCACACAATCAGCTGTCCTGACCGTCAGCAGGACGCCCGTCTGATCGCTGATCAGGGCGTCCCATCCGCCTGGATAGACGGCATCTGGCTTTGGAGCACGATCGATAATCAGCGCATCCGTTCCGTGAACCTGCTTCACCGAGACGATGGCATGCGCATTCAGCGATTCCCGCTCGAGGCTCGTAGATTGAAGTCGCGTGCCGAAGAAATGCCGGATGCCATGTCCCGTGCCCGCAAAGGCCGGAACTGTAATCAAACCTGACGTCATCATCACTACTCTCTCAACGGCGCCGGACAGACGCACGCACACGCGGCTCCCGCTACTGAGCATGGTCGAATCAGGACTTGGCGCTGCTTTTCGACAAAACCGTGCTTCAGTCCGCCTGCTTCCTCAGGAATGTCGGGACGTCCCATTCATCTTCGAGCGCCAGCCCGAGACGTTCCTGGGCCGATGACTGCCCGTTCATTCTCCGTAAAAAGGCGGGGCGCTCCAGGTCTTTCGCCGGCACCTCGCGAGCCGCCATCCGCATGGACGCCATCGCGGGCTGCGGAGCCCTGACCGCCGCGGCCTTCGGCCGTTCAGCGGCCACCATCACCGGGACGACATCCTCCCTGTCAAATCCGGTTGCAATGACCGTGACGACGAGATCATCGCCCATATCGGGATTGATCACCTGGCCCACAATAATATTGGCCTCCTGATCAGCAGCCTCCTTAATAATCGATGACGCCTCATCCACTTCGTGGAGTGACAAGCTGGTGCCGCCCGTAATATTAAGAAGCACGCCGCGCGCGCCTTCCACCGTCCCGTCTTCCAAGAGGGGACTGGAGATCGCCTTTTGAGCCGCCTCAAGCGCCCGATTGCTCCCCCGGGACACCCCCATTCCCATGACGGCCCGGCCGGTGTAGGTCATGACGGTCCGCACATCGGCAAAATCGACGTTGACGTGCCCCGTCGTCGTGATGACATCGGCGATTCCTTGAATGGCCTGACGGAGGACATCGTCCGCGACCTTGAACGCTTCGAGCAGCGGCGTGGCCTTGTCCACGATGGCCAGTAATCGCTGATTCGGAATGATCAACAGCGTGTCCACGCTTTTTCTCAATTCCCGAAGGCCTTCCTCCGCATGGCTCATCCGTCGATGGCCTTCATACTGGAACGGCTTCGTTACCACACCGACCGTCAAGGCGCCAAGTTCCCGCGCAATACTGGCGACAACGGGGGCCGCTCCCGTCCCCGTGCCTCCGCCCATGCCGGCCGTCACAAAGACCATCTCGGCGCCTTCCAGACTGTCGCGAAGGCGATCCTTGCTTTCCAACGCCGCGTCGCGACCGACTTCCGGTTTCGCCCCTGCACCGAGGCCTCGTGTGCGCTCCGGGCCCAGTTGAACCTTGAAGGCGGCCTGCGATCGTCCCAACGCTTGGACGTCGGTGTTCGCCGCGATGAATTCGACCCGGCTGAGCGCCGAGGCGATCATGGTATTGACCGCGTTGCACCCTGCCCCGCCGACTCCGATGACCTTGATACGGACCGGCATGATCTCGTCATCTTCCAATGAGAACATCGCGTCCCTCCTTTCGCTGACGCCAGTAGCAAATAGCAAGAACTCCAAGCTGTTCGCTACCAGCTATCCGCTGCTGGCTTGTTAAAAAAATTCGAGCATCCATCCCCGCATTCGATCGAACACTCTCCCGAATCGCTTTGCTCCTCGACCGCCGGCCGTTTCCAATTCATCCGTATGGTGGCAGGCATGGAGAATCAATCCGACGCCGGTCGCGTGCATCGGATTACTCACGATATCCCGAAGTCCTCCCATGCCCCCGGGCATGCCCCGTCTAACCGGAAGATCGAGGACTCGCTCCGCCGCATCCGGCATGCCTTCGAGCATCGACGTGCCGCCTGTAATCACGACGCCGGCCGCCAGCATGCTCTCGTATCCGGCTCGCACGATTTCTCTGCGCACCAGATCGAAGACTTCGTCGACACGCGGTTCGATGATTTCCGCGAGTTGTTTTCTGGGCATCGTCCGAGCCGGGCGATCCCCCACGCTGGGGACCTCGATCGTGTCGTCCTCTGTGACGAGCTCGACAAGCGCGGCGCCGTGCTTGATTTTAATCTTCTCCGCCTCGGCCTGCGGCGTTCGCAGCCCAATCGACACATCGCTGGTGAAATGCTGTCCGCCGATGGGCAGCACGGCGGTATGCCGAATGCTGCCGTCGCAGAAGATCGCCAGATCCGTGGTGCCGCCGCCCAGATCCACCATCGCCACGCCGAGTTCGCGCTCCTCAGGGCTCAGCACGGCTTCACTCGACGCCAACGGTTGCAGCACGATATCGACCACGTCGAGCCCGGCCCGATTGACGCTCTTGATGATGTTCTGAGCCGAGGTCACCGCCCCCGTGATGATGTGCACGTCCACCTCCAGGCGGCTTCCCGACATGCCCAACGGCTCCCGGATTCCATCCTGATCATCCACCACGAACTGCCGCGGCAGCACGTGGAGGACACGCCGATCGTGTGGGAGGACGGCCGCGGTCCGGGCCGTCTCAATCGCCCGTTGCACATCTCCCCGGGTCACTTCTTGTTTCTTGAGCGCGACGACCCCGCGGGAATTGTCGCCGGAGATATGGCTGCCCGCGATACCCGTATACACCGAATTGATTTGGACGGCCGCCATGAGCTCGGCTTCTTCCACGGCCTTCTTGATCGACTCGACGGTACTCTCGATGTTCACGACCACGCCTTTTCGGAGTCCGCGTGACGGGCTCGATCCCAGCCCGATGATGTTGACGGTCTCATCCTCCGTCACTTCGGCGACGATGGCGCAGATCTTTGTTGTCCCGATGTCCAGTCCCACGACGATATGGTCTCGCTTCGCCACCGTCGATCACCCCCTTTCACGGTCGTGCTTATCCTTACAGACACCGACACGATCAAGATCACATACCGAGGACGATCTACAGACGCCGAACATCCGGCACACCCGTCTCGGTCATCCTCGGTCCCGAACGATCACCTTGCCGGGATACCGCAAATCAATGTCGCTATGAATCTCCCCACGGACGGATCTGCCCTCAGGAAGATACGGTTCCAGCTTGTGAAAGCGATCCCATTTCTCTTCAAACGAGGATCCTCCGAACTGCAGCCGGAGCCCCTCCACATACGCCACCACATTGTCGGGATTTCCCACATCCACCTCAGGCCGCCCGGAGAATGTCCGGCCAAGGAGACCGGCCAGTTCGATCCCCCGTTGGGCCGCCTGCAGAGGGCGGCGTTCTTTATCGAGCACGTCTTTCGGATTGAGGCCGACCAGCACCGGCAGACCGGGATCATTGGCCGGCGGAAGCACCGACAAGGCATGGGCCTCGTCATCCAGCAACAGAGCCATGGAGGAACTGCGCAGCACGGCGGCGGCTCGCCGCTCGACAATGTCGATCGCCAGCGTATGGGGCCACACACGGCTGACCGTCGCCTGCTTGATCCATGGGTGCGATTGCACACGGATCGCCAAACGCCGGGGATAGAGCGAGAGCAGGTTTTGACCCGGCTTCAGCGCGAGCCGTTCCAAGACTTCGCCCTTGGTCACCTGATTGGCGCCCGCCACGGTGATCTCACGCACTTCAAACCAGCGGACGACATGGGGTGCGGCTTTTTGGTAGCCGACCAGCCCTCCCCAGGCGGTCAATGCGACGAACATACTTCCTTCGACGATCCGTCCAAGGCGGCGCAGCCGTGCCTTCCAGGGCCCCAGGCGCGGCCGGGATGGTCGAGTCAAGACATTCGGCCGCAGGCGCGGTTTTTTCGATCGCCGCCTCCTCCACACGCTCACTGGTCACCCCTCAGGTTCATCGCGATTGCCACACACTCGTTCGTCCTCAAGCAGGTTTCGCGCGCCTCAACGCCGACCCTAAGATGCGTTCGGTCAGGGAATCGTAATCGATTCCCGCGCGGGCGGCGGCCATCGGCAACAGGCTGGTCTCGGTCATGCCGGGAGTCGTGTTGATCTCCAGCACATAGGGCCGGCCCTTCGGGGTGATCCGAAAATCAACGCGGGCGGCGCCTGCACACCCGACGATCTCATAGGTTTGGAGCGCCAATTCTCTGATCCGCTTGCCGATCTTGGCCGGCAAGGGAGCGGGACAGAGATAGTGTGTCCGGCCTTTCTGATATTTGGCCTGATAGTCATAAAATCCACCCGGCGCCACGACTTCAATCGCGGGGAGCGGGGTACCGGAGAGGATGGACACGGTCACTTCTCGTCCCGGAATATATGATTCGACCAGCGCTTCGCGGTCGTGCTGATGCGCGCGCCGCAACGCCTCACGCCATTGGGCTGCCGCCCGCACGATGGTGACACCGATGGTCGAGCCTTGCGACGCCGGCTTGACGACCACCGGCCACTTCAGACCGGTCGGAGGGACGCGCATGTCTTGGCTTCGCTTGCCGGCCCGCACGACGGTTCCCGCCGGCACCGGTATCCCGCACGAGTCGAGCAAAATTTTTGTCGTCTCCTTGTGCATGGCGATCGCGCTGGCCCGCACACCCGATCCCGTGTAAGGAATGCCCATGACGTCCAGCAGCCCCTGGATCGTGCCATCTTCTCCGCCGGGACCATGGAGCGCCATGAACGCCAGGTCCACTTTCTGCTCGCGCAGGCGTTGAGCAACGGAGGTATCCACGTCGATCGTCACCGCCTCATATCCTCGACGAAGGAGCGCGGCGTACACGGCCTGCCCGGTCTTGAGCGAAATGTCCCGCTCAGCCGACTGCCCTCCCATGAGCACTCCGATCCGGGCGTGGGTGAGCGGCCCGGACCGAGATGCCTTCGACCGTTGAGGAGTCATGTCCACACACGCGAGCCCGGCATCGTTCGCCTCACGGTTGCCCGACAATTTTCAATTCCAGTTCCAGTCTCACGCCGGTTTTTTCCTGAACGGTTTGCCCGACTGTCTTGATCAGTTCGATGACGTCGACCGCGCGCGCATGTCCCAGATTGACGACGAAATTGGCATGCTTCTCCGAGACCTGCGCGTCGCCGATCTTGAACCCTTTTAACCCGGCCGCTTCGATCAAGCGCCCCGCGGCATCCATCGCCGGGTTCTTGAACGCGCACCCCGCATTGGGCAGGGTCAACGGTTGCGTGGCCTTGCGATACCGGAGGTAGTCCTTGACGACCGCCTGAATGTGTTCGCGATCCGCCGGTGTGAGCTGCAGCCAGACACCGACGACGATTCCACGAGGCAAATGCGCCCGCCGGTAACTGAAGGGAATCTCTGCGGCGGGATAATCCCGGATTCTCCCGCGTAGATCCACCATCCGCACCGCTTTCACCGCCTGCTTCATTTCACCAAGCCGCGTGCCGGCGTTCATCACGACACACCCGGCGACCGTGCCCGGAATGCCGGCGGCCCATTCCAACCCGGACAGGGAGCGGCCGATGGCGTGCTGCAGCAAGGTCGGCATGATCACCCCGCCCTCGGCATAGAGGACGCCATTCGGCTCGTCGGTAATCGCTTTTAATTTCGACAGGCTGATCACCACGCCTCGAATGCCCCCATCCTGCACCAGCAGGTTGGTCCCGCCGATCATGAAGATGGGGACCTTGGCGGCCCTCGCTTGCACCATGAGCCTCGACAGGTCCTCGACCTGATTCGGCGCGACCAGCACGTCAGCGGGGCCGCCGATCTTGAACGAGGTGTACTCGCGGAGCGGCGCGTTGAAGCGCACGTCTCCTGCGATGCCTCTCACCGCTGCGCGAAGATCGCCCTCGTCCGGGATCGGCGTTCTCGTTCGCGCAGTGGATGTTCGGTCGCGCCTTATGTTGGGCATGAGCACAAGCCCGGGATTACTGATGAATCGATGCGGATGTCGGACCGCTGTCACGATTCGCGGCCATTTCTTTCTCTTCCGGCATGTCCATACGTCACAGACGCTCCAACAGTTCAGGTCCCGCCTTCCAAATGTCTCCCGCGCCGAGCGTAATGACGAGATCGCCGGCTTGCAAGGCAGGGCGAATCTGATCCGCCAGCGCGTTCTTCCGATCAACCCATGTGACCGACGGATGGCCGGCGGCGCGAATCGCCTCAACGAGTTTGTCGCCCGAGACTCCTGGAATGGCCTGCTCGCCAGCCGGGTAGATATCGGTGACGAACACAACGTCGGCCTGGTCGAACGCGCGGGCAAATTCTCCGACCAGATCGCGGGTGCGCGTGTAGCGATGAGGCTGGAACAGAACGACCAGGCGGCGGTCCCATCCCTGTTTCGCGGCCGCAAGTGTGGCGCGAATTTCAGTCGGGTGATGGCCGTAATCATCCACCACCATCACGCCGCCTTTCTCGCCGCGGAGTTGAAAGCGCCGCTCGACCCCATTGAACGCCGCCAAACCTTTTCGAATGAGATCGACGGGCATGTCGAGCTCAAGGCCGATCGCAATCGCAACCAAGGCGTTGGAGACGTTATGGATGCCCGGGATCGAGAGACGGAACGGTCCCAGGTTTTTGTCTCGGAAATACGCTCTGAACTCGGATTCCCACTTTTTGAGCGTGATGTCGGTGGCGCGGAAGTCGGCCGTCGGAGCGCCGGCCTGCTCCTGAAGACCGTAGGTCTGAAACCGTTTCACGACACGCGGCAGCAGCGCCCGAAGCCGGGCATCATCGAGACAGAGCACGGCGAGACCATAGAAGGGAATCCGGTTGATGAACTCGAGAAAACTGCTCTCCAACCGTTCCATGCTGCCGTAGTGATCCAGGTGCTCGCGATCGATATTCGTCACGGCGACGATCGAGGGAGAGAGCTTCAGAAACGAGCCGTCGCTCTCATCCGCCTCGGCAATCAACAGATCCCCTCGGCCCAGCCGCGCGTGGCTTCCGAGCGCATTGACCTTTCCCCCGATCACGATCGTCGGATCCAACCCGCCCTGAGCCAGGACAGCGGAGACCATCGTCGTCGTCGTGGTTTTGCCGTGCGCGCCGGCGATCGCCACGCCGTATTTCAGCCGCATCAATTCAGCCAGCATCTCCGCGCGCGGAACCACGGGAATGAAACGGGCGCGGGCGGTCACGACTTCAGGATTGCCGAACGAGACGGCGGAGGAGATCACCACGACCTGCGCATCTCCCACATTGGCCTCGCGGTGCCCGATGAAAATGCGTCCCCCCAATTCCTCGAGACGCTGCGTCGTCTCCGAATTTTGAAGATCCGAACCCGTCACCTTGTACCCCAAGGTGAGCAGCACCTCGGCGATGCCGCTCATGCCGGATCCGCCGATGCCGACCAGGTGAATATGTTGGATTTTTCTAAACATTCCGTTTTCGCAAGAGACGCGAGGCTAGAGGCCATGGGAACCCGCGTTCCCATTCCTCCTGACTGCCTCTAGCCCCTCGACTCTTGCTTGACCATCGCCACGCATTCTCGAACGATCGCTTCAGCCGCATTGATTTTCGCGAGCGCTCGGCTGCGCTCGCTCATCGCACACAACCGTTCCGGCTCGCGAAGCAGCGCACCGACCATCTGGGCCAGCCGTGAGCCGGAGAGTTCATCCTGCGGCAAGACCATCGCGGCCCCTGCGGCTTCCAGCACGCCGGCATTATGAGCCTGATGCTGGTAGATCGCGTGCGGAAAGGGAATCAGGACCGCCGGTTTTCCGCAGACCGTCAGTTCCGCCAATGTCATCGCGCCGGCCCGCGACACGACAAGATCGGCCGCGCGAAACGCCCCCGGCATATCGAAGAGAAACGGCACCACCGCGGCCTGTATACCGGCCGCGGCATATGATGCGGTGACCTGCTGGTAATCCGCTTCGCCGGTCTGGTGAATCACCGAAAGCCCGGTTCGGCTCGCGGCATCCTGAATGAGTAAGGGGAGCGCCTCCATCATGGCCAGATTGATGGCATGGGCGCCTCGACTCCCCCCGAAGACGAGCAGGGTCCGGCGGTGCTCCGCGGACAAAACCGGCTTGCTCGATTCGAGAAAGGCGCGCCGCACAGGAACTCCGAAGACCCGCACCTTGGAAGCCTTGAAATGGCGGGCTGCCGCCTCGAACGCCAGAAACACCCGGTGCGCCAACGGTCCCAACATGGTGTTGGCTTTCCCCGGATACGCATTGGGTTCCAGAATGGCCCGAGGAAGTCTGAGCAACCATGCGGCCAGTAAGACAGGCGGCGTGGTATAGCCGCCGATCCCCATGACCAGGTCCGCAC
>JBOHOS010000759.1:0-4341 GCA_050731295.1 Nitrospiraceae bacterium
GCGTATCCCTGGCACAGTTAACCGTATGGTAAGTCCCGCCCCCAGAATCATCCGGGAGAGTTCCGGAGGTGTTGAGGCGAGATCAACCGGGTCCGCATGACCACTCCTCAGCCAGTCTGAAGCCAAGAGACCCCGTTGCGCAAGCGACGCCGGGCGTTGGATACTATAGGGGTCGGCCCGTGTACCGGACTCGCGCGCGGTAGCCTCCGGGACGAAACAAGAAGTCGCTTGGAATTCCTCTCGATGGACTTGATAGAAAACTGAAAAATGGTTTCATCGTCTGGTGTCACACCTACATGTGACTAATCCGAGTTGATACCTGCAGAAAGGGGAAAAACCATGAGCTGCACATCCTGCGGTTCGACCCTTCCAGAAGGAGCTCGGTTCTGCCCCTCGTGCGGTTCAAGGGTCGGTGCTCTCCCAGCGCATCCCGCTCAGGTGGTCTCTTCATCTGAAGGTCAGATGAGTTCGCCGGCCGAGTCCGAAGGTCCACTCGCCGGACCAGAGAGCAAGACGGACTTTAGAGAAAAGTTTCTTGAGTCCTATCTCAATTTTTCTATTTCAAAGGAGCTGTCAGAATTGTTATACGACCTCGGTGAGCAACCACTCGGCACAATAGAAGTCAAACTTGTTCGGATACAGAGGCATGCCAAATCTTTATCGGCGCCATCAGAGCCATCCCCACGCCAAACCCTCTTTCATCTCAGCCATTATGACGCCGAGACTCTCGCAGAGATTTGCCAAGAGCTTGGCTTACCGAATAACGGTTCCAAGGAAACCTTGTTTAGGCGAATTTATGGGGAGATCGGCCGCCGGGAAGGGTGGCTTCAGCCCATTTCCGAAGATACTCGGGCCATGATCAGGGACACGCTGCTGCCGGTCTTCAAGAGCTTCGATTATGAAAAAGACTACTACACCGCCTTTTGGGAGGACCTGTCGGACCTGTTTGGTGGAGAGAATATGCACATGCAGCCTCTAGCCCATGGCAGCGCATTCATTGCGGTCCTCATACCCGATTTCTTCCAAGAGGGGCGCGCGACTTTACTGCAAGAGGAACTTAGGGCACGAGGGTTAGAACTCTCGTGACCAGAATGGGCTGGCGCTTTCCACCCGCTGTCTCAGACCGGAAGTGGGGTAGCGATTCGATACCGCTTCATTGCTAGGAACGGTTCTGTTTCTCTTCCCCATCCTTCTATCAAAAAAGGTCCCTGACATAGGAGAACCAACGACTTACTTGAACCTAGGGAAACGACGGGCCAGGGCAGATGCTCTGTGCGAAGCCGGAACCGCCTCGCTCACAGAAGCCGCTTCTGCGTATCGGTGGCACTCGTGGCCATTTCACTTATATGATTGCGAACAGGAGCGACGAACGGCTGCATGTCAGCGTGAGTCATTCCGGGAACTCTGCTTGACCGAGGCCGGGAACTGGATCACCATCGGGAAGCTCAAACGGCCGTACAGTGATCAGGAGGAGACCCATGGCAAAGACGGATTTCCGGGTTGGCTTCGTGGGGATAGGCCGTATGGGTGCCAACATGGCCTGTCGTTTGCGCGACCAAGGCTATACGATCACAGCGGTATACGACATCAACCGTCGGAGATCGGAAGCGCTCGCAAAAGAACTAGACTGCGAGGCCGCGCCATCGCCGGCCCGCATCGCTGAGCGGGCCAATACCGTGCTTACCGTGGTGACGGACGACAGCGCGATGAAGGACGTCTATGCCGGCCATCACAACGAGAATCTCCTTGGCCACGCCAAAGATCGGCTCTTCATCAATTGCGCGACCGTGTCTCCCCGAGTTCATGTGGAAGTCGAAGCCCTGGTAAAAGCGCATGGCGGGCACTCCCTCGAAGCGTGCATGGCAAGCAGCATCACGCAGGCGCGTGACGGCACGTTGTATGTCATGTGCGGCGGACGCAAGGAAGCGTTCGATCGCGCCAAACCGCTGCTTGATTCGTTGAGCAAGACCGTGCGCTATATTGGTGAGGCCGGCGAAGCGGCGAAGGTCAAAGCTCTGGTCAATATGGTCATGAACATCAATACGGCCGCGCTGGCTGAAGGGCTAGGACTGGGACAGGCGCTCGGCCTGGATTTGACGATGCTGCGGGAAGTCTTTGGGCAGACGGGAGCCGCCTCACGCGTGCTGGAGACGGACGGAGAGGACATGCAGACCCGCGCTCATGAATGCTACTTCTCGGCAGCCCATGCGGCGAAGGATTGCGGCATCGCGGTCAGCCTGGCAGAGTCGGTCGGCGTGAACCCTCGGCTCGCACGGGTCACTTTCGAGCAATATCACCGTCTCGTCGATCTCGGAAAAGGTGAACTGGACAAGTCCGGCATCGCCGAATTAACGTTTCCCGGCCGAACATAAATCCGGAAGAAGCGAATTGACCTCTTGCACCGGAGTCCGTTGAAGCAGTAACCTACGTGACGAACTTTTGCCTACAATCAATCCATCTTATTTACACTGAAAGGAGAGAGCCATGGCACTACGATTGGGAGACGAAGCCCCGAATTTTACGGCCGAAACAACCGAGGGGACCATCAATTTTCATGAATGGCTGGGCACTAACTGGGGAGTCCTGTTCTCGCATCCGAAAGATTTCACCCCAGTGTGCACGACCGAGCTCGGCTATATGGCCAGAATCACGCCGGAGTTCAAAAAACGCAACGTCAAGATTCTCGCGATCAGCGTCGATCCGTTGGACTCTCATAAAGGATGGACCAAAGATATCAATGAGACGCAAAACTGCACGGTCAGCTATCCGCTTATTGCCGATCCGGAAAAGAAGGTCGCGCAGCTGTATGACATGATCCATCCGAATGCCTTAGACAATCTGACAGTGCGATCGGTGTTCGTCATTGGGCCGGATAAGAAGATCAAACTGATGCTGACCTATCCCGCTTCGACTGGGCGTAACTTTGATGAGCTGTTGCGGGTGGTGGATTCGCTGCAACTGACCGCCAAACATAAGCTGGCGACGCCCGTCAACTGGAAGCAGGGCGAGGATTGCATCATTACGCCGGCGGTCTCCGACGCGGATGCGAAAACCATGTTCCCAGGATATAAAACCGTCAAGCCGTATTTGCGCTACACGCCTCAGCCAAAGTGATAGGGTCGTTGAAACAGATGGGGAGCCGTTCAACACGGCTCCTCGTCTCGCTCTGGCGATCCATGAGGCACCGTCCGGCGCGCGCCGGAGCAGGGCTCATTTGGCGTCGAGTTTTACGCTGATGGCCCCGCCAAGGTCTCCTTCTTTTCGCCCTTCCTTCATGTAGCCGGTCACATCTTTCGCCCCTTTGGGTTCGCCATGGCATGCCAGGCAGCTCTTGGCGTAGTAGAGCGGCAGCACCACTCGAACTGAGTTTCCGCCGTCGACGACCTCGCTGACAATCGCTTCGCCCTGGCGAGGGTACTTCGGATCGGCGAACTTCTCCAGGGCCTTTGCCTCAAACGGATCCGGCGCATTACGAGGGTTCCGCGGCGACTTCATCGTCTGCCTGACCGACACGTCGGCATAGGCCCTGAGTTTGGAGACCGCTGAAGCGGCAAAGACTGTGGGCGTGAAACCTTTGTACCCGATGCCTTCCATGTTAATGATCCGCTGGACGTCGCTCACGACCATCTTTTCCACCTGCGCGAGCGCGTGGAGCAGCTTTTTAGTCTTCTCCGGTACGCGTTCATTCTTCAGATTGGCCAAATCAATACTCACCCGTTCTTTAAAACGATCAATCACCTGCAGCTCAAACACATCCGGGGTGAACCCCTTATTGGCTTTTTTGGGATCATTGATCAACGACTGGTTCTCCGCGACCACCATGCGGCCGGCATCGAGAAGCACGGCCAGGAGTCGTCCGGTTTCCACGGCTTCGGAATTGGCGAAGGCTGCGGCGGTGATCAAACTGAGGCCGATGAGAACAGATATCAGAGCCGCATGACACCCCTTCTCGCTCTTCATACTCCCTCCTTCGACCTGAGGATGGACTCCTGTGTCGCGCATCCCTCGGCATCGATCCGCAATTCTCCCTGTAGTAGTTATACGACAGAGGGCCCCGGGGCACAATAGCATAGCTTCCAACAATTTCCAGTTGACCTCCCCCAAAAAAAAGGGGAGTCGCTTAGCGACTCCCCTTTGCGCGCGCGTTCAGCCGGCCGTCATACGCGAGAGCGTACGCGGCCCCTTCCCCACCACAAGGCGACCAGACCGGTTCCAAGCAGGAGCAGGGTGCCCGGTTCCGGCACGACGGCTTGCGGTTCCTTATAGATGAAATCGTCCATGACGACAACGTCAATACCGCCACCGTCGTTCAAACCTAAGAGGGTATTGCCCGTGGTGATC
>JBOHOS010000760.1:0-7594 GCA_050731295.1 Nitrospiraceae bacterium
CTCAACTGCTGTAACATCTCCGGCTGCACTTCCTGCATCGTGGCCAACCGTAAGGCCACGTCGCCTCGAAGGTGTTCCGGCAGGCTCGACAGAACCTGGCTGGCTTGATCCGCATCCAGATTGGCCAGGACAACTGCGATGGTCTGAGGATGTTCGACCTTGACGATTTGGGCCACCGTCCGGGCGTCCAACCATTTCAGGGACTCCAGCCCAGGATAGGTCACCGACGTGAGCGAGTCCATGATCTGGTTGGCCTTCTCGTGCCCCATCGCTTTGCTGAGTATGGATTTGATATAGGTCTTGCCCTCGAATCCGATGCTCCCGGAACCGCTCGTCGATTGGAATTCTTGGATCACTTCGGCTTCTTGTTCACGCGAAATGTTCGAGAGTTCGGCCATGTACTGCCCGACCTTCCGAATGTCTTTCGGAGTCAAGTGACGCATGACCTCCGCCGCCGCGTCTTCGCCGATCGCGCGGAGCAGGATGGCCGCTTTTTCTTCTCCCGTCAGCTTGGATGCCATTGCCTGCGGTTACGCGTTATTGTTGAGCCACTGTTTGACGACCATCGCGGTGGATTCTGGATTGCTGCGCGCCATGTCGACGATTTGAGACTGCGGCATGACGCTGACCTGGGCTTGTCCCTGAGACGCCGGCTCCCGACTTCCTGCGGCCTGCGGGGCCGCCAGCAGACCGAGCAACGGCCGCACGACGAACATCAAGACGACAAGGAACAGCACCGCGCCGACTCCGTATCGGATGTACGGCTCCCAGTTCGTGGCCGCGGAAACTGTGTCGGCCGCCGACCCGCCGCCCTCCTCAGGCTCAAAGCCGAACTGGATGTTGACCACTTCGACCTGATCCTGCCGTTCCTCGGAAAAGCCCATCGCCTTCTTGACGATGTCTTCGATCTGCTTCATCTCCGGTTCGCTGCGCGGCACATATTTGCGCTGCAGTTCGCCCGCGGCTTCGCCGCCGGACTTCACGGGCTCATAGACCCCGTCCACCAGCACGGCGGCAGACAGCTTCTTGATGGTTCCGGTGGGTTCGATGATTCGCGAGACGGTCCGGCTGATTTCATAATTGACGGTTTCATTCTTGTTGGCGCTGTTCGAGTTGCTGGTTTGCGCAGGCTCGGGGGGTTCTGCAGGCGGCACGTTCGAGGCCACGCCGGGCACTCCGCCCACCACGCCGTTGCTGCCGTTCGCTTTTTCCTGTCCGCGCTGCTCGCTGCGGACCACCTGCCCGTTCGGATCGTACCGTTCCTCGGTCATCTCGACCTGTCGGAAATCCAGGACACTGGACACCCGCACGACCGCCTTGTTCGTGCCGACAATGCGCTCGAGCATGGTTTGAATGCGCGCCTCGATATCTTTTTCCAGCGACCGTTGATACTCCATCTGGGATCCGGTCAAATGCCCCGGACCGTCGTCGGCCGTTTTGGACAGCAAGCGCCCGTGCCCGTCCACGACCGTCACATCGCGCGGCTGCAGCCCTTCCACGCTGCTGGCCACCAGGTGAACGATCCCTTCGATCTGGGGCTTGCTCAACCCGCCGGCTCCTTTCAACGACAGAACGACCGAGGCGTGGGCTCGATCCTGTTCGGTACTGAACAAGCGCCGTTCGGGAACCGCCAGGTGCACGCGGGCACGGGCGACTTCCGGCATCTGGGCGATGGTCCGGGCCAATTCTCCCTGCAGGGCGCGGCGGTAATTCAGTTTTTGAACAAACTCTGACATGCCGAGCGTGGTTCGGTCGAAAATTTCGAATCCGACTCCTCCGCCGTGCGGCAAACCCTGGCCGGCCAACTGCAAACGGACATCGTGGACCTGAGGGCGAGGCACCAGAATCGCGGTGCCGCCGGCCCCGAGTTCGTAGGGGACCTTGGCTTCCTTCAACCGTTCGACAATCGTGCCCGCATCTTCCGGCGAGAGATTCGTGTACAAGACCTGCATCTCGGGCTGCTGAGTCCACAGGCCGATGGCAATCAAGCCCGCGACGGAGGCCGCAAACATGACCAGAATGGTCAGGCGACGGCCGAGGGGCAGTTCAGTGAATTTGGCAAGCATGACGAGTCCTGGTTGTGCATCCACTCGGCGCCGCCAGCGCAACGACCCATCGCCGTTCCGCCGGACGATACCGCGGGATTAAATTTGCATCCGCTGAATTTCTTCGTACGCCGAGACGAGCTTATTGCGAATCTGCATCATGAGTTGAAAGGACACATCGGCCTTTTGCAAGGCGACCATCGTCTGATGTACATTCTGATTCTCGCCGGTCAGGTAGGTCTCGACCGCATGATTGGCCTCGAGCTGCACCTCGTTGGTCTTAACGATGGCCTCTTTCAGAGAATCCAAAAATCCGGGCTGGCCTTGCGCAGCTGCGCCCCCGCTCGCTGCAGAACCGGCGGGATCGGGGATTGACGTCACCGGCAACTTGATCGGCATCGCGTCCATGCTGAACTCCTTGCGGACTACCGCCCGATTTCCAGCGCCCGATTCCACATGGATCGAGCGGCATTGATGGCTTGCACGTTCGCTTCGTAGGCCCTCGAGGCCGACAGCATATTGACCATTTCTTCCATGACATTGACATTCGGCATCAACACGTAGCCTCGGGCATCCGCGTCCGGGTGTTTCGGATCATAGATCGGCTGACCCGGCTTGCGATCCTCGATGACACGGGACACGCGCACTCCGGCCAACCCATGCCGATCGGCGGCCGAGGTCACCCGCCTCAACGCCGTGTGGAACGAGGGTGTCACCGGCGTGGTCTGCAAAACGACATCGCGCCGCCGGTACGGGCCGCCGTTGATCGTATGCGTCGATTGGGCATTCGCCAAATTGCTGGCGATCACGTTCAGCCGCCGGCGCTGCGCATCCAACGCCGAGACGGAGACTCGAAAGGTATCGTCGATTTCCATCGTCCCTCCTTTTTTTGGCTATTGCCCGGCGTCCGCTTCACCCGCTTATCCCGAGCGGCTATCGCGCCTCCCGGATAGCGGTCAGCAGTTGCCGGAACCGCTGCGTGATCATCGTGGTCGCCGTGTTGTATTGCATGGCATTTTCGGACATTTTGGCCATTTCCAGCTCAAGATTCACCGAGTTGGCATCCAAGGGCAGGTCCGCAGCCGGCATGGGAGAGATCGTTCCCGTCACGCGCGCGACAGCATCCCCGCGGAGTCCGATGTGACGCACATGGCTGACCTGCAAGGACACAGGCGGCCGATTCGCAGCGGCCGACGATAAGGCATCTTGAAATTGGAGGTCATTGGCGCGGTACCCCGGCGTTTCCTCGTTGGCGATATTCGAGGCGATGATCCGATGGCGCGTGTCACGCAGGTCCATCGTTCGCTCCAGCAGACTCATCGTGTTGTCGAAAATCTTCATGGTTCCTCCGGTTCTTCCGACACCAGCTCTCTGCAAGCCGTGTTCCCGTTATAAGCGCCGCGCTAAACGTGCCGTCATCGCGCCACCGGTCTCGATCTGCCCCATCGCGTTTCAAAACGACCCGTTGCTCTCTAGGAAGAAATTGCCTACTGCGGCTCGGCTTCCCTGTGAGGGACATCCCCGGAATTCGATCGTAACGGGTCCGCCAATTGGCGATATTCGCGCAGCTTGTTGCGTAGCGTCCGGATACTGATTCCCAACGCCTTCGCGGCATGCGTGCGATTTCCGTTGAGCCGGGCCAAGGTCCGCATCACCAGATCGCGCTCCATTTCCCACAACGAGCTCGTCGGCGCCTCCGCCGCGGAGCTGGGGCGCGTGGCGGGCGCATGCCCCCGGCCTCCGTCTTCGATCCGCACATGCTCGGGTTCGATCATGCCGCCCGACGCGAGCAGGACCGCCCGCTCCACGACGTTCTCGAGCTCGCGCACATTCCCCTTCCACGATCGGTCCGCCAGCGCTGCAAGAGCCTGGTCCGATATATCCGGCGCCGGCAGATTATTGCGCGTCGCCGTGGCTTGCACGAAATGCCGGGCCAGCAACGGAAGATCGACCGGTCGTTCACGCAAGGGCGGCACGGTCATCGGGAAGACGTTCAAACGATAGTAGAGATCTTCCCGAAACCGCCCCTGTTCCACCTCGCGGAGCAAGGAACGGTTGGTCGTGCTGATGATCCGAATATTGACTCGGATCGGGTCGCGGCCACCAATCCGATCCACTTCACGCTCCTGAATCACGCGGAGCAGTTTCGCCTGAAGTCCCAGATTCATCTCGCCGATCTCATCTAAAAGCAGCGTCCCATTGTCCGCCATCTCGAATTTGCCGATTTTCCGCAACAGGGCGCCCGTGAACGCCCCGCGCTCATGGCCGAACAACTCGCTTTCCAGCAAACCATCCGGCAGCGCCGCGCAGTTGACCGCCACAAAGGGACGATGGGCTCGCGGGCTATGACCGTGGATGAAGCGGGCCAGCAATTCCTTGCCGGTCCCGCTCTCCCCATGGATCAACACCGTTGCTTGGCTGGGCGCGACGCCTTCGGCAATGCTCAAGATACGCTTCATGTTGGGGTCCTGGGTCAGAATCGGCCGGCTCGGTATCGGGACCGTCTCACGGCCGGGGGCCTCGGCATTCATCGCTTCCAGATGGGCGAGCACCTGTTCCAAATGCTCGGTGGCAAATGGTTTCAAGATAAAATCAGCCGCGCCATGCTTCATCGCTTCGACCGCGGTTTCAACCGTGCCATAGGCCGTCATGATGACCACCCGGGTCTGTGGTGACCGTTTCTTGATCTCCTTCACGAGGGCAATGCCGCCGACCCGAGGCATTTTCAAATCCGTCAGCACCAGCCAAGGCTTGCAATTCGACAATTGATCCAGCGCATTCTGCCCATCGATGGCTTGCGTCACGCCATAGCCGTTTCGGCGCAACGCTTCGGTCAACGCCACCCGCATGGACGGTTCATCGTCGACGATCAGCACCGATCGGCCATCGTGTGACGACTTGGAGTTCAGTCGATTCAGGGCAACAACACTCATAGGTCCTCCTCTTCCGCCACTGTCATAATTCCCCCGCTCGCGCAGCTCCCGGCTTGCGCAGCGCAGGATGGAACCGCTGGTAACACAACCGAGAACGCGCTGCCCTTACCGACCGTGCTGTCCACGTCGATCCGGCCTCCATGGCCTTCGACCAGCGCGTGCACGATCGCCAACCCCAGCCCGGTTCCATCCTGGCGGGTCGTGAAAAACGGATCGAACAGGCGAGAGCGGTGGTCCGGTGGGATGCCGAGGCCGGTATCGGAAACGGTAAACCGAATTGACCGGTTCCTCGTGCACCGAGACGGATCTTCGGAAACGGTCATGGACAACTCCCCGCCGTGCGGCATCGCTTGGACCGCGTTGAGAATCAAATTGAGCAAGACCTGCTTCATCTGTATGTCATCGCACCAGACTTCGGTGAGGGAATCCTCCACGAACAGATGCGCCGTCACACCGGCGTCCGCCGTTGCCTGAGCGGCCAATGCGAGCGCCTCTTGCGCCAGCGTGTCCGCCCGATACCAATCGGCCTGAGGGGCATTGGGCTTCGTGTAGAGCAACAGATTCGTGAGCAATCGATTCAGTCCTTGCACGGCGGAAGAGATATGACCGGCATACTGTTGCTGCTTGGGGTCGTGCGCAAGATCTTTGCGAAGCATCGACGCGAACAGCTCGACGCTTCCGAGGGGATTACGGATCTCATGCGCAATTCGCCCGACCATCTCTCCCATCGAGGCGAGCCGATCCCGCCATTGCAAGCGCTCTTCAAGCCGCCTGACCGTCGACATATCGTGCAGGAGAACAATCTGGCCGGAGGGACGGTCGTGTCCATCCCGCAGCGCCGACCGGGACACGGAGAGAATGGCGCCGGTCGGCGCCGTAACCGGATATTCACCTCCCTCCAGTCCGGCTTGTGCGAGAACGCCATCGATCGACTGGTTCAGCATGTGGTCTCGCTTGATTCCGATGAGAGTTTCCGCAGCAAGGTTCGACCGGATGATCGTCCCGTCCTGATTGGTGACGATGACTCCCGTCACCAGCGATTCGAGAATGGCGGTCAGGTGGCGTCGCATTTCTTCGTTCTCCGCCAGATTCAGGCGGAGGGCCTCATTACTGGCCGCCAGTTCAATGTCCAGCCGCTCCACGCGCGCCATCAAGGCTCGATAGCTTTCCTGCAGACTGGCCGCTGCCTGGTCGAAACTCGCAAAGGCGTGTTGAAGCAGATCGATCTCGCGAGCATCCCCGGGCGTCGACTCGACCATCTCAGCTTCCCTCTTGACCAGGCTCATGGAACAGATCGACCCGGAGAGCGGACACAACCCGGGCGAGCCATGGATCGTCCGTCATGCGACCGACGTCGTGAAGCAGTCCGTCGGCGTCGGGTGCGCCTCTCTGCCCTCGCCACAGTCTCGCCAGCTGGATCGTAGCCCATTCCGCGTCGGCCGGAGACGGAGACGCCCCCAGTACGGCTTGGTAGTGATGGGCGGCTTCCGCCGGTCGCTGCTGGCGGGCCAGCAAATCCGCATAGTGAAGCCGGGCCTCGGTCAATACCAGCGCGCCCTCTCGTTCGGCGTCCGCATACGCCTTCAGCGCCGAGGCGATCTCCCCATGATCACTGAGCGCCGACGCAAGCCGGTGCCACATTCGGGGACGGTCCGGATGCGCGGGGGACAACTCCAGCCACTGTCGGCTCAGGCGGATCGCTTCCGGCAATGTTCCCTGAGCCTGGAGGGCCCTCGCCAGCAAGCCGAGCGCGTCGAGCTTGTAGCGGCCCAGCGGATACTGAACCCGATACCGCTCAAATACCTTGCGTGCCGCCGGAAAGTCACGCTGATCAAAATAGCTCTCTCCCAGTCCGATTAAGGCCTCTTCGTGCAGGGATGGAGCGGAGGGATCTTTGAGAATGCTCTGATAGGTTTTGATCGCTTCTGCGGAGAATCCCAGCCGGCGGTGGACGGCCGCCATGTGCACGAGGACGGCTTTGCCGCTGTATACGCGATCTGCAAAAATTCCGTGCCGGTGGAACAAGGCCAGCGCCGTCCAATCATCTCCGGCTTTCAGGGCGGCCACCAGCCACGGCTCCAGAATCGCCGAAAGCCGGCGCCGAGCCGCCTCCGGCCATGGATCACCGGCGACGCGACCGTCCCGATCATGAATGTCTCGATACACCTGCACGGCCTCCGCCCAGTGATGGGCGTGTTCAAAATGCTCCCCGAGGTGAAACTTGGCTTCATGGCCGAGTATCGTTTCGCCGTTCGCATCCGCAATCATCCGTAACGTTTCTCGTTGCTCCGTGGAATCGACGATTAGAGGCGGCGTGTGATGAATCGACTCGCGAATCATCGGCGCAATCCGTTCCTCGTGTGTCCCAGCCTTGATTTGTTGCCCCAGTTCGATCAGCCGCATCCGGGCGACGGTCGCCGCCTTCGTCGTCGGATATTGAGTCACGGCGGTCGCATAAAAAAGGTGGGCGCGCTCCAACCGGCCGGATCGGCGATAGGTATCCCCGATCACGATGAGGCCGGAGGGGACTGCTCGATGCAAAGGATAGAGGTTATAGAGCAGGAGATACGCCCTTCGGGCGTCCGCGTCCCGCCCCGTCAATGCGGCGATATCCCC
>JBOHOS010000761.1:0-1728 GCA_050731295.1 Nitrospiraceae bacterium
CGGCACGCCGAGGCGCGCGAGATAGTCCGGCAACACCTGCGCCGGAAAGCCCGGCTGCTTTTGATCCAGGTTGACAGCGACGAGATCGAAACGGATCGGAGCGCGGGTGCGCAGGAGGAGCAGAATATCGAGCAACGCGTAGCTGTCTTTTCCTCCCGACAGGCACACCATGACCTTGTTGCGATCTTCGATCATCGTGTAGTCGGCAATCGCCTGTCCGACCAGGCGGCACAGGCGGGTTTGCAGCTTGTTGATCTCGTCGGCCAACTTTCCGGTCGACTTGGCGGCCGTCGGTTTCTGTTCGGTGGAGGTGTTCATCGCGGCGATGTGGTAAAGCACTGGCGACATTGTACCTTCTGGCGATCGAAAAGGGCATAATTTTCCACCCGTGCGAAAGCAATCTTTCGATGTTGCCCGGGCGTTTCAAAGCATCGGGAAGGCGATCGTACCCTTTCCAAAAGCGGCGATGTTTCAATTGGCCGACGAAGGATTTTCATCGCCATTCGAGCAGTTGATTGCCTGCCTGATTTCGGTCCGGACTCGTGACGACCCCGCCACGGTGATGGAGCCTTTTGAAGAGGGAACAGAGCGCGTTCGCGCATACGATGGCAAGACGACGTATGAAGCCGGCTCATTTCAATGCGAGTTCGGTGTAGCCCTATGTTGCTTCGTGTGACTCCGACTTCGTCAGCGGCAAGGTAATCTGAAACGAGGCTCCTTTTCCGAGCGTGCTCGTCACGGAGACTGCGCCTCCGTGCAAATCGACGAGGTATTTGACGATCGCAAGCCCGAGCCCTAATCCTGACTTGCCGCCTGCCGTTCCGGGGTGAGCCTGGAAAAAAGGGTCGAAGAGTTGACTGATCGCATCTTCCGGAATCCCAGGTCCCGTGTCGGATACCGCGATGGCGGCATGTTCGTGCCCATGACGTTCAACGAGAATTCGGATAGAGCCGCCGTGCGGAGTGAACTTGAGCGCATTGTCGATCAGATTCGTCAGGATCTGAATCACTCGATCTGCATCGGCGATTACGGACAGATCCTCCTCGGGACAGAACAGCTCCAGGCGCAGTCCTTTGTTCAAGGCCATCAATTGGAACTCTTCCACCACATCGTGAGCCAGGTGCTGAAGCGATACATTGGTCCGAATGAGGGAGAGCTTGCCGGCGACGATGCGGGACAAATCGAGCAGGCTGGCTATCATCCGGGTTAAACGCTCGACATTGGTGTTGACCCGTTCTAAGTTGACGACTTGCTTCGTCGTGAGCGACCCATACACGCCATCCAACAGATTGGTTGTAAAGCCTTTGATAGCGGTCAGGGGCGTACGCAAATCATGGCTGACATGTGACAGAAATTGATTCTTGAGCCGATCCAGCTCTTTAAGTTGCTCGTTGGCATCCTCCAGTTGGGCCGTGCGGTCCCGAACTTTCAGCTCGAGGCGAGCGTTCAGTTCCTCGATCTCTTGATAGGCCTCCACGTTGTCCAGCGCGATCGCCAACGCATTGCCGAACGTGACCAAGAGATCCAGGTCGTCCGATGTCCACATATGCTTCTTGATTCGCTCGACGGTGAGGGCTCCGAGAATACGGCCTTTGACTTTGAGCGGAACCGCCATGATGGATTCGGTTCCCATTCGAGCGGCGAGTTCCCAATGAAGTGGATGAATCCGGCCACGGACTTCGCTGATATCGTTGATGAGAACGGGCTGCCCTCGCAGATGGACCGTCC
>JBOHOS010000762.1:0-1323 GCA_050731295.1 Nitrospiraceae bacterium
GAGTCTGCTCGCGGCGATGCCTCTTGGCACCTTTCGGAACCTGAAGCTCAAGAATCATCTTGCCTCTTCTAAAAACTCGCGAAGGGCCATCATGCTCGTTTACGTCCAGCAAGTAGCGGCGACCGAGAAAATAGTGGCTCTCGCGAGATACGTACTCCCGGGATGATTGCCGTTCTTGCGTCTGAAATCGGGTCCGTTGTCGCTTAATCCAACCCAGTCGTGAGATTACCGCGAGGCGGACTGCCTCATCATGCACCCTCTTGGGAGCGGCCACGCGCACACGCCCATTCGGCGGGTAGACACCGAGGTGTAGATTTTTGATCCCCTTCCGGACAATCTCAACAGGCAAGCCGCTTACCGTAATTCGGCTGCGTTCAGTATTCATGTTGGTTCTGCACTAATTTAAGAACTCGCTCGACTCGGTCTTCTACTGGCTCCACAGATTTCGTCTGATAAGTGGAATGTCCCTCTACTGATATGCCGGAGCTGACATCTGAAGACGAAGGACTACCTTGCCCTTCCACCTTTTCTAGAACGGTCCTAATCGCATTCTTTACCCTCTTCACCTTGAACGGATTACTTCGCCAATCGTCCTGCCGGCTGGCATGAACAGCGGCATCGACCCGCAGAACGAGAGTTTCGTCCTTACCAAGATTGTCGTAGAGGGCCCGCTTCCCGGATGTGTTCATAGTTTTGGGGTAGAAATCACTTGACTCCGGGTTCGTCACCTTCTTTGTTAGTTCGACGATTCGCCGCAGATACTCTTGATAGCTCAAGGCCTCATCACGGCGCTGTTTAATCAACGCATCCAACAACTGTGACATCTTATCGTAGTACTTTGGGTTAATAGGCTGTTCATCGATAATGAGCTTACGGACGTTATTTTCGATAGCTTCAGCCGCAGCCTCTTTGTTCTTACGAAGGCCCTCGGGCAGGGCCTTCATCGCGTCGGCCCCCCGCTGCACAATGAGCTGAATCAATGACAGGTCGTCAAAAGCGGAGACTTTCTCGCTCTCTTCGGCATGGAGATAGGTGTCGATCAAATGCCGCATAGCAGGCTCGTACTGCTTCAAATCGATGGCGTCACCACTGTGCAGCTTTATCTCGGAGCGCAGGTTCTCGTAGAACGCCACTTCTTTCTTGATCTCCTCGGCTTCCAAAGTCGTAAAGCCGGCTTCTGTCATCTCGCCCGCTAAATTGGCATAGGCTCGAACTAATGCCGCTACCGATTTGTAGAGGGACAATCGCTGTGGCTCATTTGCCTTGAGTTGATCGGCATTGCCAGGGTCCCTCGATGAGAAATAGTGGAAGTACGCCTGCTGG
>JBOHOS010000763.1:0-1520 GCA_050731295.1 Nitrospiraceae bacterium
ATCCAGGACAGCATAGACCATGGCCTGTGGATTGCCTGTCCGTGTCTCTCCGACACGACTCAGTGCTATCGTCTCTCTCTCGGCTTCGATTCTTGTGGCGCAATCTCACACGTCAGAAGCTCCGTACGCCGAAGGATGCTCGCCTGGCTGGGTACCTCGACCTTTTCATCCGTCAGGAGACGGTGCAACGCGTCGATGCCGTCAATCGGGTGGCCGTCGAATTGAACGATCACATCGCCTTGCAGCAGTCCCGCGCGTTCAGCCGGACTTTGTGGTTCCACCGACACGACCAAGAGGCCCGTCTCGACCGGCAGATTATGAAACCGGACCACACGCCGATGGAGCGGGACATTCTGGCCGCCGACCCCGATGTAGCTGCGCCGGATCACGCCGTCTCGAATCAGGCGTCCGGCAACGAAGGCGGCGGTATCGATCCCGATCGCGAAGCAGATGCCCTGCGCCGATCGAATGATCGCGGTATTCACCCCGATCACCTCGCCTTGCGACGTCACGAGCGGCCCGCCGGAGTTGCCGGGATTCAACGCCGCGTCGGTCTGGATGATGTTGTCAATCAACCGCCCCGATCGAGATCGCAGCGAGCGACCGAGCGCGCTGACCACGCCTGACGTTACCGTGCACTGAAATCCATACGGGTTGCCGATCGCGACAACCAACTGGCCGACCCGAATCGGGCGGGATTCACGAAGCTGCACCGGCACCAAGTTCAAGGCATCAATTTGGAGGACCGCCAAATCGGTATCCGGATCTTCGCCTATCAAATACCCTTGAAAGCGTCGGCCATCCGGCAGGGCAACATCAAGGTGAGCCGCCCCGTGAACCACATGGCTGTTGGTCAGAATGAACCCGTCTTGAGTAAAAATAAATCCCGATCCGTGGCCGCTCGCCTCCGTCCCCCCTTGGGAAGGGGCGCGTCTCGGTGCGCCTGGGGCGGGCGGGTGAAAAAGTGAATGATGCACTTCGATATTGACGACGGAAGGACTCACCTTCTCGGCGACGTTGACGACCGCCCGCGAATAGGCGTCCAACAGCTCGGTGTCCGGCGCATCACGATGATTCACGGGCGTGAACTTCGCCTCTCCCTCCGCTTCATTTTGTGAGACCAAGGCCAGCATTTCGTTCATCATCTCTCTCCGCCGCCGCCACAACAAGTTCTCAGTCGCGTTGGTCAAGCGGTATGTTGTCTGCCATCACACTGTTTGCCATAGTATAATACTAATTAGTATCATGTCAAGACCACACATCACGCCTCCATTGTTTTTTCCGTCCAAACGTCAGTATACAGGGACCGAATGGATACGGTATGATGAGCAGCCGTCACAACTTCATTCAACCGACAGTATTTATGGCTACAAAAGCACCTCCCCCGGACAATCCATCGAACGATGATTCCAGCGTCCGGGAAGTCGAACTTCTCAAGGTCCTGGTGTCACGAGATGGCCGGAACATCAGCGCGCAGTGGACGCTTCATCCGCAACTGAAGAAAGATCTATTGCCTCAGG
>JBOHOS010000764.1:0-1327 GCA_050731295.1 Nitrospiraceae bacterium
ATCGAGGCCTCATCAACTTTCTTGCGGCCGGGCGCAGGCACCGTATTGAGCCGGTAGTCCCATTCGAAGCTGACATAGAGATTCTTATAGAAGGTCACGCGTATTCCCTGGTCCGCCGTAATTCGGAGTGCGTTATCTCCTATCACGTCGTAAAAGCCGTCAAGCCGTTGAAAGATTTTGACCCGCGGTAGAAGAGTCTGCTCGAAACGCCAGCCCCAGTGAACGGATGGGTGTTTCGGTCCGACGCGTGTTCGTGTAGGTTTCGTCGACGTAACCCAATCCCGCAGTACCGGACAGTGTGGTACGACCGGTAGTCAGGAATTGATACCCGAGGCCGGCGCCCAACGTGACACGGAGCTGCAAATTCTGAAACTCGTCATGCTCGAACAGACCGAACGTGTTCAGAAAGAACTTATCCTTGTCACTAAGGAAATAATCGTATTTATATTGAGCCATGGTGTTCCTGGCAGTCGCGCGGCCATTCGCTTGCCCGTAGTTGTATTTGCTTTCCAGATATTGTCGCTGTCGATGGGCCTGAAGCGTGATCCTCCCAATTGCATTGACGGCTTCCGTGTTTGTGTTGCCGGACGTACGGTTTCCGCCGAGTGTGAACGTGCCGTCGCGCCGGATGTGCTCGACATTGATCCCTTTGACGTCCGACATGGCAATGGGGCTGTCCGGCCCAAGTTCCGTGACGTGGCGCAGCTCGTGTCCACCTAAGAAGAAGTCGCTGATGACGCCTTTTCGTTCTCCGGGCACTTTGATCTTCATCGGTTTGGTGGACGTCACACGCTCCACTTTTCCCCAATCAATCTTCATCTCCCCCCCCGTAATCCGTCTTGATGGTCAGAACGTTGTCTTCCATTTTCACGACATCACCGGTGAGGCGGTCCCCATTGCGAAGCTTGATCTCATCCGCCCATGCAGAAGTCGCCGTCCACACAAGGACTACGAGGGGAAGCCAGTGACGGCCACGCGACCTCACAGCGGTACCGGCTCGCAGATGACTGGTTGGTCGGCGATAGCACGCCGGGCATCGTCACGTGTGGACATGCTGGCGAAACCAAAGATTCGTGATCGCCCTATAGACGTATCGGTCATCGCTCTCGCCGATTCAATCGGGCGGTAATCTTCCCTCTCGTTTCAAACTCGAGCCCCTTTCTACGTCTCTACGTCTACCCTGACGTTAAGCGGAAGAGCGCTTGCGAGCCGTTCGTCTTGAACGAGAAGTTAGACTCGACCTTCGCTCGAGAAGACGCCCGGTCGCGAATTTATGCAGCACACTTGCCATGAAGGTCTGATACGGCATGCCTTCCTCGGCCGCTCG
>JBOHOS010000765.1:0-3024 GCA_050731295.1 Nitrospiraceae bacterium
TTCCCGCCAAGATCGCCCATCCCACCCAGACGTGTTGTTGAAAGAGCCTGAATGCCAGAGCCGGCGAGATGGGGTCTTTCAATCTCCAGACCTGCTGGCTTAAAAACCCGGCGATCGCGATCAGGACGCCATAAAACCCTCCATTGGCGCCGGTCAACCATCCCGCCCATCCAAGCAGGATGAACATGATCGTCAATGCGAGGCCGACAGCGAGCCATGTTCGTGATCCGAACAGGACGGCGGAGGACTTAACACCCACACGGATATCATCGCCTCGATCCTGCAATGCATAGATACTGTCATAGGCCACCGCCCAGCAGATCGTGGCGGCATAGAGCAACCAAGCTTGAGGAGAGAGTCCATCTTGGACGGCGGCCCATGCCATGATGACACCCCATCCGAATGCCATGCCAAGCACGGCCTGAGGGATGGACAGAATTCGTTTCGAGAACGGATAGACCGCCGCTAACACGACGGCCACGGGGCTGAGGAGAATAGTGAACCGGTTTAAGAAGGTCAGCAGGCCGGCGGAGAGCACCAGCAGAATCATAACGATGGTCAGCGCCGCCGATACGCCGATGGCCCCGCTCGCCAGCGGGCGAGCGCGGGTCCGTGCCACATGTCGGTCAAACGAGCGGTCGGCCAGATCATTCATGATCACACCCGCGCTTCGCATGAGAAACGACCCCGTCGCGAAAATGATGAGGAGACCGACCGGGGGACGACCCCTGGATGCCAGGACCAGCGCCCAGAGGGTCGGCAACATCAATAGAAAGGTCCCGGATTGATTGGAGAGACGAATGAGACGGCTGACCGTCGCGCAGGTCCCGAGAGAACAGGCCGGCTGGATGAAGCCGGCAGAGGGATGATCCGTCGGCGAGGGGTCAGGCATTGGCGCAACCTTACTGAAGGGGCCCGGTCCTGTCAACGCGGAGAGCGTCTCTCTGCTCGCGATTGCCTTCTCGTGCCGTTTGGGGTATACCTCCTTCCTGTGGGGCTTGTTTATTCTTTTGCTCACCGGCCTCAAGCACGCGCCATGGTCCGTGTCGCGATTCCCCTTGTGTTGCTCCTTGTTCTGTCAGCCTGCGGGCAATCGAGACTATTCAATCGCTTCAGCGACCCCGACGGCTACTGGCTTCCGCTCACCATCGACCTTCACATGGATTCCAGTGTCACGGACGCTGGGATACCCTACACCGATGCGTGCCGGCAATCCCAGACGCTCGCCATCGGGAATCGTCTCCAAGACGCGCTAAGACGTGAAATCAGCACGGTGTTTGAGCGGGTGAACGCGAATTCCGCGCCGTCGCCAAGGCCGCCGGACGGTGTGGTGGACGTCTCGCTCGGGTTGAAAGAGGTCGATCTCTTCATTCCCCGCCAAGCAACAAAAAGTTACCCGGCTACCGTCACGCTGGGATCGACCGTCGTGTACATCGATTCGAACGGGGAGACGCTCTATACGAAGAATCTGCGCGCCGAGGCTCAGGGAACCGTTGACACGACCAGTCAACACTGTGACGTCCAAGGGCTCCACACGTTGGCCAATCAAGCGGCGGCCACCTTGGCGCAAGGGCTGAAAAAACATCTCGGTACCTCGACCAAAATCAGGGACGCGGCACAGGCACGGCAAGACCCGTATCGAATAGCGTCCGTCACCGCCGGCTCTTCGAATGCCGCCGCGCCGTCTTCGTCCGGTTCCCCGGTGTCGCTCTTGTTTCGAGTCATGTTAGAAGACGAGAACCAGGACCAGATCCTGCAGAGCGGGGAGGCGATCTCTCTGGAGGTTGAGATCAGTAATACAGGCGGTAGCGTGGCAGAAGATGTCACACTGACCTTGAGTGGAACGCTTTCCTTGGTTCGGCAGTTCACACAGCCGGACCCTGTTGGAAGTTTACGCCCGGGTGAGACCAGGCGCATCGTCGTACAGGGAACGGCTCCCGACGCGGAGGCTGCGGCGCAAGCCGAGTTGATCGTCTCCGTTCAGGCCTTGTCTTCAATGACGGATGTGCCAAACCAGAAGAAGTTCCAGGTGGCGCTGGAGCCGAAGCAATCAACGACCGACGCGGCCCTTGATGTCGATGTGGACCGGATTCCCGAGCGCGTATCCGGATACGAGCGCCGGAAGGCGGTCGGCATCTCTGTCGGCATCGGGACCTTTCGGAACGGTGAGGTCCCCGCCGTTCAATTTGCGGCGCGGGATGCCGAGGTGATGGCGCAGTATTTTGAGACGGTGGCCGGCATTCCACAAGCTCAGGTCCGCCTCGCGACGGACGATCATGCGTTGAAGGACGATCTGGTGGAACTGTTCGAAGACTGGCTTCCTGAACAGACGGCTTCTGGCGGCGTGGTCTTTATCTTTCTTGCCGGTCGAGGGATGGTCAATCCCGCGACTGGGGCGGTCTCATTGATTCCTCACGAGGCTGATCCGGCATCCGTCACCCGCTTGTATTCTTTGCGACGGCTGTATGAGGCGCTGGCGCGCCTTCCGATCCAGCGCGCGGTGCTCCTGATGGATCTGACATTGAGTGAACCGTCATTAGATGGCGCGCAGAACGGGAAAGGTCCCGTTTGGGATGCGGTCCCGCCGGCTCTTCGCAAAGACAAACTCATACAGGTGGTCGGCATCAACGGCTTACAGGAGGCGCATCAATACGAAGAAGGCCGCCATGGGCTGTTCACCTATTTTCTGTTGAAGGGATTAGGCGGCGCGGCCGATGCCGACGACAACGGCATCGTGGCCGCCGGCGAATTGTGTGGGTATGTGCGTGAGCAGGTCTTACAGGTCGCCAAAGAACATTTCAACAATGCCCAAGAGCCGGCTTGCTTGCCTGTCCTGGGCGCTAAAGCAAAGGCATCGCAGTTCGCTCTCGGCCGTGTGAAATAATTTCTCCGGACAGCGCGATTGACACGTTCAGCGGGTCCTCGGTATGATGCAAACGATTCTTTGCCCGCCTCGAAACTCTCACCAGTCGGTAGCCGGCGTAGCTCAGTTGGCAGAGCAGCGGTTTCGTAAACCGCAGGTCG
>JBOHOS010000766.1:0-3178 GCA_050731295.1 Nitrospiraceae bacterium
GAGATGCCCGGCCAAACGGCTTTTCATCTGTCCGTCAGGAACCGACATGATCCTACGCCAATGTCCTATTGTGCCTTTTGCGTACCCATAGGTATGATTAACATGTAAGGAGGTGACCTATGAATAGAGCGCGAAGCGAAGCTGTGTACGTGTTGATCGGCGTCCTGTTCATCGGCGGATGCAGCACCAGTGCTACGCCGAAGTCGACGCAAACCGGCAAAATTTACGATATTAAGATAGGGGATTCTATTAATCCCAAGCTATTAGAAGTGCGCCCAGGCGATGAAGTCAGATGGGTCAATGGGCGGGGCTCACCGATCAAGATCGTGTTTATTGACGACCTCAAAGACCGCATATCCTGTGAAAACGGGTTTGTGAACGGCATGTTCTCCTGGGCAGCTCGGAACCTTAATGTCACCACTGTAAAAGCCAATCACTATGCCAGTCTCTGCTTTTTGTCTCCCGGCCGTTACCGTTATACGGCTCGAATGGAAGCCCCCGTCCCAGGAGGAGAGAAAAATGAGTCAGGCAGCGTGCTGGTAGATTAGGAGCTAACGCTCAGCACTGGAGTGTTCCATCGGTTTTAAGGATTTGCAACCGAGGCGAGCCGGCGACACTGCCGTTTGATACGAGAACAGATCGGCCTCGGGGTATGAAGGCGCTGACGCCCGCGGTCTTGGCGGCGGATTCTCTCGAGAATGAATGCGGCTTCTCGATCCAACCGCCAAGACCCTCTGATGGCCGAATTATCCATGCGCCATTTCCAACACCGCCGGCCTGACGCCGGTCCATTCTGGAAGCGCGGCGGGCAGGACCTCCTCGATCGTCTCGACCAAGGTGAAGGTCATCTCTTCACGCACTTCGTCCGGGATTTCCCGGAGATCTTTTTTATTGGCGTTGGGCACAATCACTCGCTTGATCCCGGCTCGGCGTGCCGCCAAAACCTTCTCCTTGATGCCGCCCACCGGCAACACCAAGCCGCTGAGACTGATCTCCCCGGTCATGGCGATGTCGCTTCGCACCGGAATGCCGAGATAGAGGGAGGCCAGCGCCGTCGCCATCGTCACGCCGGCGGACGGCCCGTCTTTGGGAATCGCACCCGACGGCACATGGATGTGCACTCCGTTGCGTTTGAAGCGCTCGATGTCGATTCCCAAACTCTCGGCGTGGGACCACAGATAGCTCCGTGCCGCTCTGGCCGACTCCTGCATCACGTCGCCGAGCTGCCCGGTCAAGGTTAAGTCTCGTCCGCCCGGTAACAGACTCGTCTCCACATACAGAACGTCGCCGCCGGCTTCCGTCCAAGCCAAACCGGTCGCGACGCCCGCCGGTAACTCTTTGCGGGCTTCCTCCGGCATGAACCGCTCGATCCCGAGCCAGTCGCCCAGCCCGTTGCGCTCGATCGTCACCGGGCCTTGCTCACCGGTCGCTTCGGCCAATTTGAGCGCCACTTTCCGCGTGACGCGACCGAGCATTTGTTCAAGCTGGCGAACCCCGGCTTCACGCGTGTACCGAGCGATGATCTCCCTGAGCGTCTCTTCGCTGAACCGGACCTGATCCGCATTTAAGCCGGCTTCTTTTAGGCGCCGCGGCCAGAGATATCGCGTGGCGATCTGCGCCTTTTCCTGCTCGCTGTATCCCGGCAGACGAATAATCTCCATCCGATCCAACAGCGGCTGCGAGATCGTGTGCAGCGTATTGGCCGTCGTAATGAAGAACACCTGGGACAGATCAAACGGAACATCCAGATAATTATCCCGGAACGTATGGTTCTGCGCCGGGTCCAAGATCTCGAGCAGGGCGGCGCCGGGATCGCCGCGAAAGTCCCGCCCCATCTTGTCCACTTCATCCAGCATGAGCACGGGGTTCTTCACGCCGGCCCGACGCATCGCTTGGATGACGCGGCCGGGCATGGCGCCCACGTAAGTCCGCCGATGGCCCCGCAATTCCGCCTCATCGTGCACCCCGCCCAAGCTCATCCGCTCGAACGTTCGGCCCAAGGCGCGGGCGATGGATTGCCCCAGACTGGTCTTGCCCACACCCGGAGGGCCGACCAAGCAGAGGATCGGCGCTTTGGCGGAGGCGTTCAATTTCAACACCGCCAGGTGCTCGACGATCCGTTCTTTCACTTCCTGAATGCCGTAATGGTCCTCGTCGAGGATCTGCCGGACGCGGGCAAGATCCAACTGGTCCGCGGACGTCTTGTTCCAGGGCAGCTCGAGCACCAGCTCCAGATAGTTGCGAATCACCTGGTGCTCCGGCGAGGCCGCCGGTGTCTTGGTCAGCCGGGCCAATTCCCGGTCGGCCTCTTTGCGGACAGCCTCGGGCAGGTCGGCCTCCTCAATTTGTTTCTTCACATGCGCCGCCTCGCCCTCCTCCCCATCGCCTTCACCCAGTTCTTGCTGGATGGCTTTGAGTTGCTGGCGCAGCATGTAGTCGCGCTGTGATTTGCCGATCTCGGCCTGCGCATCGCTCGCGATCTTGTTTCTGAGCTGCAGAACCTGCACTTCATGTGTGAGGGCCTTGTAGAGCTGGCGCAGCACATCCTCACGCGTCGCCGCTTCCAGCAGGGCCTGCTCCGCCTCGACGGTTAAATTCAAGAGCGAGGCGACACGATACGCCAACGCGACAGGGTCGCGCTCGGCATGGAGCGTGGCCACCACTTCACTGATTCCCGACGTGGAAATGAGCGTCGGAAGCTGGTCGATGATGTCAAGGATCGCCCGGCGCAGGGCGTCGATTTCCGGCGCGGAATCGGAAGGAGGCGTGACCTGCCGTGAACGCACCCTGATGTACGGGTCCACCTGTTCCACTTTCAGCAGTACGACCCGCTCCACGCCTTGCAGCAGGGCCTGCAGCACACCCTCGGCTGTCCGTCCCACCTGCTTGATGACCGCCTTCGTCCCGATCGTAAAGAGGTCCTGAACGGCCGGCTCCTCTCGGTCAGGATCTCGCTGCGCCACCACGATGATCGTCTTGTCCTCCGTCTTCAGTGCGGCCTCGACCGCCGCAATGGAACGCGCTCGCCCGATCGTCAGTGGAAGCATGACTCCGGGAAAAAGGACAGTCCGCTTAATCGGCAACACCGGCAAGGTCGCCAGCGTCGTTTGTTCCTGTAGATTTTCCATGTCAGACCTCACCTGTGAAATGACGTGAGATCAATTCATAACCATGATTG
>JBOHOS010000767.1:0-5013 GCA_050731295.1 Nitrospiraceae bacterium
GGCGGTTCGCCACCTACAAGCGGGCCACGCTGATCTTCAATACGCTGTCACGGCTTCAAAACGTGCTGCAGGATCGCTGGCGGCCGGTTCAACTCGTTTTCGCGGGCAAGGCGCATCCCGCCGATGATCCCGGACGACAGTTTATCCATCAGGTGTACAGCTTCTGTAAAGATCACGGATTCGGCGGGCAGGTCGCCTTTCTGCCTGATTACGATATGCACATGGCCAAATACCTCGTGTGGGGCGTGGACGTCTGGCTGAATACCCCGCGCCCCCCTATGGAAGCCAGCGGCACCAGCGGACAGAAGGCGTCACTCAATGGAGTGCCCAATCTGAGCGTCTTAGACGGTTGGTGGCAGGAAGGCTACGACGGCGCGAACGGATGGGCCATCACGGCCTCCACCGACATTACCGACTGGCAGGCCCAGGACGCGCAGGATGCCGAACAGCTCTATCGAATTCTCGAGCAAGATGTGATTCCTCTGTACTACATGCGTGATCGAGACGGCATTCCTCGCGGCTGGATCCAGATCATCAAAGACGCCATCCGCACCACGGCGCCGCGCTTCAGCGCCCGCCGAATGGTCAAAGAATATATGGAAGTGATGTACGCCTCCGCCGCCACGCCGCGCGGCCCGGTTGGGTAATCGCTCATCCGAAGACGACTATCGCAGCCGAGACTTCACTGATGCTTCGAGGCGATGGATCCGTTCGCGCAATTCCCCGTCCGTGAGCCTCCTCGCCTCATGCGAAACGGTCCACACGGGATCTTTGTGGGCGGGATCGTCGGCCAGTCGTGGAATGAGATGCCAATGAATATGAGGAAGCTGATTGCCGAGCAGCTCATAATTGATCTTGATCGCGCGAAACACCTCAGTGAGCGCTTGCGCCCATGACTGACATCTCTTCAATCAGCCGGCCTCGCTCGTCGCGGGAGAGATCAAAGAGCTCTGTCGCATGTCGTCTCAGCACCAGTACCGTCCAGCCCGGAAAGAACTGATCGTCATGCAGGTACGCGACCGTCAGGGGACTCTCCTTAATTCGATGGTCCGCGCGCGGCCATTGTCCCTCGCACGCTCGACAGAACGCTGATTTCATTTCACCCCCGTTACGCAAGTATCTTCAGGACCCTCTCGCCTGTCAACAGCCTCGCGCCTCTGCAATGCAAGCGCTGAGCGCTTGCATGAAACCCGGTTTTCGGCCGATGCCACTCCCTTGACAAGGCGCGACTCGATGTTAAGATGCTCGCCCGTGGAGATGCGACGCTTCATTGATTTGAAATCAACCGGGTGGTCTAGCGCGAGCGGCCTCGTTTTTTTGATCCTTTTCGTGCCGATCGTTTACGCAGCCCCGCGCGATGCCCCTACCAAGCTTCATCGCGAGATACTTTCCGCCTTCCAACAGGGCCGCTATGACCAGGTCATCGCCGCCCTTGACGCTTTTCCATCCGGTGAGGCGCCTTCACAAGAGCTCTTGAAGGTGGGCCTTCTGAGTTATCTTCAACTGGGCCGTCCCGAGCCCGCATTGGCGACGTACGTCCGCCTCGTTCCGTCCGACCGGTCCGACGATGTGCCTCTGTTACGACAGATATCGAAAGCATTCATGACCAGCCGCGTGCGGGATCCGGAAGAGCACATTCGGATTGCAGCCTATACCGCCCTGGCGAACACTCCCGATCTCGATGTGATTCCGCTTTTGGAGGACGGGCTCCTTGATTCCTCTATCCTCGTCCGCGCTCGAGCGGCAGAAGGATTAGGACGAGTGCACTCCTTACAGGCCGCGAAACGGCGCGTCGCCCCGCCGGCGCTGAAACGAGCCTTGCTGGACGCCGCCCCGGCTGTGCGCATCGCCGCGCTCAATGCCCTCGGCGACATCGGGGACCCGAGCGTCTCGGCACTCATCGCACGGATCGCGGACGTCGAGGAAGGAGCCGTCCATGTTTTCGCGCTGTCGGCGTTGGTTAAGCTCGATCGACCCCAGGCGATGTCCGAGCTTCTCGGCGCGGCCACCCTTCCCGACCCTGAAACGCGCATGGCGGCGCTGGGAGTCTTAGGCCGGCTGAAGCGCCCGGCCGCCTTTTCACTCATCAGTCAGTTAGTTTACGATCCAGACCCGTCCGTGCGCGCGTTCGCAGCCGGAGCGCTGGGCGAATTCGGGAACCCGGACGGCGTGGCGGCGCTGACTCATGCCATCACCGATGAGCATCCCCGTGTTCGGAGCATCGCCGCTGCAAGCCTGGGACGACTCAGGTTGTCCCATACACGGGCGGTTTTATGGCAAGCCGCCAAAGATTCCGATCATCTGGTTCGCGCGGGCGCGGTGGAAGGGTTGCTGAGACTTGGCGAAGATGAGGCGATACTTGTCGCCGCGGATTTAGCCAAGCATCCTGATCCATCCGTTCGCAGCGCGGTTGCTCAGGCCTTGGGACAGGCACGGAACAAGCGGGTCTTGTCGCTGTTGGACCAACTGCGTCAAGATCAGCAGCCGCAACCTCGTCTCATGGCGGCCCGAGCGCTCGGCAAGATCGGCGGAGAAGAGGCAGTCGGATTTCTGAAGCAGTCCCTTCACGATTCAGATGCCGCCGTCAGGATTATGGCGGCTGGGAGTCTTCTGCATGCCTTACCCGCCCGGTAGACATGGCCGTCGAAGGTAACGGTAAAGGAATCCTATGCTGAAGTTTCTTGGACTGCTCGTGTTGCTCGCCCTGGCCTTTACAGCAGGGTATTTCACCGGCCAACGCCCGCTGGGCGATTTACGAAAAACCGTGGCGGATCTCTCCCGAAACGTCCTCGATACCACGGCCGGCATGGAGCGCACCCTCAGGGCTCGGCAGGGATTGGTCGACGCGAAGTCCCAGATGGTTCAAGCGAAATCGGACCTGTTTGATCGGAACTATGGAAGCGCGGCAAGGGCGCTGGGCGAGGTCGTCATTAACCTCGAACGGGCAAGAGACGCAGGCACGAAGAACGGTCACATCTCCGACATGAATGTGCTGATTACAAAAATTCGAGACACGCGGCAGGAATTGGCTGCTGGGAAAATGGTCGCCCGCACCCGTTTAGATGACATCCAAAAGGAAGTGGATGCGCTTGCAGCTCAGTAGATGAGGAAGAGGATGGAGGGCAAAGGTAAAAAATACCGTCGTGAAGGCGATTACCCTGAACCCTCTGTCCCTTTACCCCTTCTCAGGCTAGGCGTTCGCCGCTCGTTTCTTCCATGCCGCGAGAATTCGCTCGACGCGCATCTTCACCACCAAATCGGGGTCTTTCAATAGCGCCTTGATGGCTTCGCGTCCCCGGTCATCGCCGATCTTTTCCAAGGCGGCGGCGGCAGTCAGACGCGTGAACCAATCCTTGTCCTGAAGCATCTCGATCAGCGGATCGAGAGCGTCAGAATCCTTAATGCGTCCCAGCGCGATGACCGCCTGCTTGCGGGTGTTTTCATCTTTGTCCTTGAGCGCCACCACAAGCTTTTCTACGGCCGGTTGTCCCAATTCAACGAGGGCTTCCGTGGCATCCTCGTTAAACTCGTCGTTCCGCAGTTGAGCAATGAGCGGATCGAGCACGCGCTCATCTTTGATCTTTCCGAGCGCGCGAATGGCGGATTTTCGCACGTCCCAGTCCCGAAGCAATTTGATGAGGGGCTCGACGGCGGGTGGCCCTACCATCCCCAGCGCCTCGATGACCATCTCGCGCACCTGCCAATCGCCGTCTCGCAGCGCGCGTACGAGCGGCTCAACGCATCGCTCATCTCCCATTTCGCCGAGCGTAATAACGGCCTCGCGGCGAACGGCCCAGTCGGGATCTTTCAGCAGATCAATCTGAATGTCGATTTCATCTTTGACGCGCTCTTCCTCAAGCGCCTCTTCCGGAACCGGGCCTGCCGCAGGCTCCATGGCCGACGGTTCAGACGATCCGCTCATGGCTTCGGAGACCTGATCGGTCAATTCATCGTGGACATCCGGCTCTTCGAGAGAGTGGCGGTTTTCAGATTGTGTGGTGTCATCTTTCATGTGTGTCCCCTGCTGCTATAGCAACATCACGTCAACCGTTAGGCGCTTGGCGCCTCGGTTTTTCCGGCCTTTTTCCCCATGGCATGCCGCATTCTTTGAGCGTCGCTTCGCCGCTTTCGCTGGGCGCGTTTGAGACGCTTGTGCAACGATCGAAGTTTTGGATCGCCCTCCGGATTCTCTGTGTCCGCCGTTCGCGCGTTGACCTTCTTCTTGAGCCGGGCAAGATCGGTTTCCATCGGTGTGTTCTTCGCCATTGACGTCGCATCCTCCGTAGTGAAACAGAAAGTCAGACCAAGGGTTATTCAGTGTAGAGGACGGGTGTCGGCAGTGTCAACACGGGGGGAAACGGTCGGCAGGAATAAATTCAGGAGAGCACGAGACCGGCCGTGGCGTCGACGCGCTGACCAACCGCGAGGATGTCACCGGCTCGGCGCAGGCGGCGTTCACGAAGCACATCACCGGGGATCTGGCGCACATGACGGCCGCTGCGCGAGGCCATAGGAGCCGGCCGTTGGGGCGCCCGAGTGAAGGGATCAGATCCAATCTCAGAAGATTCGGTCGTCGAATGTTCGCCTGCGTTCAGCAGGTGATGGTCCGACGGCAAGGCATCCAGGCTCTCATGGCCGATGACTTCGAGATAGACGGCTGAAACCCCGTCTCTGACCATGTACAACTCCTCTGCGGCCTTATAGGACAGGTCCAAAATCCGGCCTTTGACGTACGGACCGCGATCATTGATACGGATTTTCACCTGCCGACCATTCACGACGTTCGTGACACGAACCACGGTTCCTAAGGGAAGCGTCCGATGAGCGCCCGTCAACGCATACATATCGTAGATTTCGCCGTTGGCCGTTACCCATCCATGAAAGTCATCGCCGTACCAGGACGCGATCCCACGCTCTTTCATGCCGACATCGAGATCAGCCTGGCCTTTGGGTAAGCTCGAGCACGCGCCCACGCTCAAACTACAACCGAGCATCAAGGCCCATAGGTAGGGT
>JBOHOS010000768.1:0-6450 GCA_050731295.1 Nitrospiraceae bacterium
TGGCTTTGAGTCAACGCAACCCCGGTCGTGGAAATGATCACACCGGTGGTCGAGATGATCGCGCCGGTGGCGGCATTCTTCGCCAGCGGGCGTTCGGTGTCGGTCGGCCCGAGCAAGACTCGCTGCAGACCTTCGGCCTGTTGCCGTTGTTGTCCAACGAGATTCCGGATTCCGGCTTCCGACGTGCGGCTGTGGGTCTCTGCCGCCGGCAAACTATACTTCTCAGCGGGCGCGGGCGGGGCAGCCGATGGTTTGCCTATCTGCCCGGCAGTCACTTGCACATTCTGCCCGGCCTCCAGCGTCGTCAATGGCGAGCCAGGCGCGGAAGATTTCACCTGGATCGCGCCCTCGCTCACCTGAAACGTTTCTATCGGTCCGGCTTGTACCGCCGCGGCGATAGGAACCACGTTTCGAAAGACAATTGGAATCGAATGTCCTGCTTCATCATTGTCGTGCTGAGATGCCTGCCGTTTACCTGGCGTTACCTTGACCCGAATTAGGCCGCCGCGCGTGGCGGCGGTCGCGGTCGGCGTCTGAATTGTGATGGTGTCTTCAGCGCGCGCCACGGCAAGACGGGCCTCTCCCCGTATCAGCTGCAACGCCGTTTGTCCGGGGGCTTCTTCGAGAAACTGAAGCGACGATTCTTCATGGAGTGTGACGAGAGCATGCCTGCCCACCAGTATCTCAACGAGATTTCCGGGGCCGGTCGTCAACTGATCACCGGAGTTGACGGCATCGCGAAAGCGCACCGGTCTCGGCTCTGTCGATCCAGGCGATAAGATCTGCGCGTCTCCACGCAGGCCCGACACCATCGCGCGGCGTGGGGTGTCCGATTTGGGAGGCCGCTGGCTCTCCGCCGCCCCGACGGTACCCGGTCCCAGCATCTGCGACACAACGAACAGGATACCGCCCAACCTCAAGAATCCGTGTCCCTGCATCAGACACCTCACATCACGTCAAGGATGACGTTCAAAGATGAACCGACGGCGGTCTAGGCGCCGATGAGAAATCGCCTTGACACCTGCGAATCGTGAAGGTACATAGTCCCGTTCTTATGAAGCATCATAATGATGGCGCGTGAGGCTCAAGGAATGTCGTGCCTCATGAAATGGCGTGGTCCCAGGCTCCAGAAAATTGGAGGGAAGGTTGTCACAAACATTGTTTGACCGTCAAGCGTCCGCGCGCCGGCAATCCGTGAGTCTTGTCGCTGCCCACCTCTTCACGCTCCTCCTGGTCTTCCTTTCATTCGCACATATGGCCACCGCTGCGCAACAAGCCGAAGCCGATGTGCTCGTGGCGCGGGCCGTGCTGGCCTATGATGACCAGCATTATGATGAAGCGCTTGAGCTGTGCCGACGCGCGCTGAACTTGAATCCGGACAACGCCCGCGCCTTGTATTACAGCGGGCTCACCTATCTGGCGCTCAAACTGCCCGAGCAGGCGACCGGCCCATTGGAAAAAGCTCGCAAGGCACGCCCGCAGGACCCCAATGTGCGCTTTCAGTTGGGCGTGGCCTACTTCACGGCAGGGAACTACGACAAGGCCGCCCCGCTGCTCGAAGAGGTGTATCGCCAACAACCGGCGCTGGAGAATCTCGGATACTATGTGGGGCTGGGACGATACCGGCAAAAGGAATACAAGAAGGCCGTCGAAGCTTTTGAAGGGGCCGACATCACCGATCCGAATTTGCAGCGGTTGGGGAAATTCTATCGCGGACTCGCGTTGGGCGTTCTTGGGCTGTCCAAGGAGGGCGCGGCTGAACTTGAGGACATCCAGCGGACCCAAACCGTCGATCCGTTCAGTCAGGCGGCGGCACGGATCGGACAGCGGTTGGCGACGGCGCGACTCGGAGAAGAACCGAAGCGCTTCAGAGGCCAAGTGACGTTCGGCGCCTTTTATGATGATAACGTAGCCATCAATCCGAATCCGAGTTCCGATCCGATTGCGGAGAGCTTTCGCAATCGGACGACGACGGCGCCCGGCCTGATGGCATCCATCGCCGCCGACTATTCGTTCTACCGGAAAGGGCCCTTTGAGGGAACTGCCTCCTACTCGTACTTTCAGACCCTCAACCTAAACGATGGACTGTCTCGATTCAATATTCAGGATCACCAGCTCGGCTTGTCGGGGTTCTATCGCGGCACCGCGATGAATCTTCCCTACCAACTGGCTGTGCAGTATGCGTACGATTATTTGTTTCTCAACATGGACGGGTTTCTATCCCGCCACGCCCCGACCTTTTCCGTGACTGTGGCGGAACCGACGTTTACGCTTCCCTACCTCGGGACGGTCGGGAACCTGACGACGGCCTTGCTTCGGTATCAAAACAAATCCTTCTTTCGAGAGCCGGGCGACGGCGACATCCGGTTCGGATCTGAAGTTCGGGACGCGGTCAACACCATGACCGGATTTCTGCATGTGTTCCGGTTCGACAACGACCGGCATTTTTTACGGTTCGGCTATCAATACGACAACGAGGCCGCCGAGGGGACGTCCTTTTCCTACAATGGCCATCGACTGCAGACCGGAGGACAAGTCGCCCTCCCCTGGCGCCAGATCAGTCTGCGGTATGATTTCGATGTCCACTTCAGGAGCTATAAGAATGTTCAAACACTGTTTTTCGACGAATCCGGCCTCTTTTCCAATCGCAGTGATGTCGAGCAAAACCACCTGCTTCAGATTATTAAGCCGTTGACCTCTGATCTGACGTTCACGGCGCAATATCAACGCGTCCGAAATAACTCTAATATTCCGGTCTATGATTACACTAAGAATGTGGTCATGTTTTTGGTCACATGGACCTATTGAGGACTGGTCCCGGGACGGAGCCGTAAGTACGATGCTTCTGGGCGTGCGATGGGTGTGGATGCTGGCGCTCGCCTCACTGGTGGTCGGGTGCGCACCGGCGCTACGCTGGGTGCCTGACGCGCCCTCCAATCCGTCGTGCGTACCGGATCGCCTTCTCTCGTGGAGGGATTTTCAGCAACGACAGACCTCCAGCCGGCGCGGGGCCGAAACCGCTATTCGGTTTCATCTCGATCACAGTCAGCCGCCCCGCATTCAGGCGAAATTCGATCCCGATTTGTCCTGGGTGAAACCCGAAGTGATGACCGCCTCGGACCAGAAACGATCGGACCGGCTGCTCCGCCATGAACAGCTTCACTTTGCAATCAGTTGTCTGCTGACACGCGAAGCGAACCTCGCCCTTCGGACGGGGGGAGATCCCAAGGCCATGATGCTCTTGCTGAACGCAGTGTCGACACGGATCAACGTGCAATACGACGTGGAAACAAATCACGGGCTCAACGCCGAACAGCAGGAGCAATGGGAACAGACCGTTCAGTCTCGGCTCGCAGCCGAGCCTCTCACCAAGACTGCCGGTGCCCGGGATTGAGACGGCTGGGCGGGGTTATCCAGCGCACTCGGACGAAGTTTCAGATCTCGATGAGGACGTTGGCGGGGGTTGGGTCGGAACGGCGGTCGTGTCGTTGCGGCTTCCACTCACGCGCGATTCGCTGTGATTCTGCAATCTGCGCGGGCGTCATCTCTCGTGCGATGAGATCCCTGGCCTGCCGAGCTTTCTGATTGCCCTGGGCTGCTGCGAGATTGAACCAGACGTGGGCCTGGAGATAATCCTGCGGCGCTCCCTGTCCTTCCCAATAAAGCAACCCGAGATTGAGCTGGGCGGACGAATGACCTTGGTCGGCGGCTTGCCGATACCAATAGATTGCCTTCGGAAAATCCTGCGGCACCCCTTGGTTCTGCGCATACATGGCCGCGAAGTTGAATTGAGCTTCCGCGTGCCCTTGTTCCGCCGCTAAGCCGTACCAACGAGCCGCCTCGGCATAATCGCGCGATACGCCATGCCCGTTGTCATATAGAATCCCCAGATTGAACTGACCCGAGGCATGTCCCTGTAAGGCCGCTTGACGGAACCATCGGATCGTTTCCGAATGGTCCTCCGGGACACCCTTCCCCTCTGCATAGAGCCACCCCAGGTTGATCTGTGCCTCGACATGGCCTTGCTCGGCGGCCCGTCGATACCAGTGGGCGGCGTTCCCGTAATCCTGTGGCGTCCCCCGACCTTTTTCGTACAGATACCCGACGCGGAATTGAGCCAGAGCGAGTTCTTGTTCGGCAGCAAGGCGATAAAGCCGAAGGGCTTCTTTGTCGTCTTTCGGCACGCCCCGCCCGCTCTCATAGAGAAAAGCCAAGTTATATTGCGCGTACTGATGTCCCTGCTCAGCGAGCGCGGCAAATTCCTTGGCGGCCGAAATGTAATCTCTGCCGGCGTAGGCCTCTAATCCGACAGAGAAATCCCCCCGCGCCGGCGACGCCACATGAAGCAGCAGGCCGATCGTAACAACTATACGAAACAAGAGGCGCATATTTCACCGACTGCGGATCACTCGTCTGAGTACAAGCTTCGCAAGTGACACGGCCGCTACATTTAGCCGGATGCCTTCTCCTCATTCGGGCAGGCGCCGGTCTGAACGACATAGAACTTCCCTGCAATCCCGATGGCCTTCCCGACGCTGCGAGACACGCTATTCCCTTGGCAATAGTCGAATTCGGTCGAGTACACCGACAGGATGAGATAGTTCTCTCGTTTCGTGCGATTCATCAGCACGGGCAACAGACCCGAAGGATCTTGGCTGGAGGGCGAGGCCGAGGAGGTCGGCAGCGATTGCAGGATGGACGCCAGAAGTGTATCCGAAGAGCTGTGCCGATCCTGCGCGGCCGGCATCAGAATCTGCGTTTGATATTCCGAAAGGGCGGGATTTGTCAGCCCGAGAACGCAGACAAAACCAATCAGCAATGCGGTCGCGCCACCCCATAAGACCGTGTGCTTTTTCATCGTGTCCTCCATTCCGAGACTCGCCAAGCCGTTCCGCAACTACCGTGCCCACCGCCACGTCCTTAGCCTCGTCAAAAAACCCCCATGTCCTCGCGGGATTCGACGCGTACTCCTAAAGGAATGTAGGAGCCGTTGTTCACAAGTGAACAGTTGAGGACAAAGATCAGAGAGCGAGGAGCGTGTCGGCCTTGACCAAAGCCAATTCCATAGATGGACGGTCACTCGAGGTATTCTTATTGTGAACGCGGGACAGTGCGCCATCCATTCGAGTGTTCACCTTGCAACCGCCGGAGAAACTCACCTGTATATGTCTCTTTGACTAGTTTCATCCTCACCGTGTTCCTGTCGGTTTTTTGGATGGGCATCAGTGGATTCCGAGAGTAGCTCCTTAAAAAAAGAGATTCCGGCCGCCATGTGGCGGACCTATGTATTGGCGAGAAAGCAAGGCGTGCTTCCGGAAGGGCTGACACCCGCCGTCATGGCTCTGAAAGGCATCGGAGATGAGAATAATCTGTACGCCGTGCCGCCGGACCTGGTCGCACGGTTAACCGCAGACGCCCATGATCACAGACTCGATCGGACCTGCTGACCGCCTCGTCACCCTCGTGGTTCCAGACGCTTGAGCGCGCGCATCATTGCCGGATCACTCAATCCGACCTCGCTGAGGGCGTCCATGAGATGGACTCCCTTTGCTGCAACCAGCTCTTTCGCTTTGTCGTACTGTCGGCGGTTGAAGCGCGCGACCGCGGGCTGTCCATTGACGATCTGACAGGCCAGCACCTCCCCGTTCACCTCAAGCGTTCCTCCTTGCTCAATCAGTTTTCTCGCCGACTCCAGCGAAATCCGATGCAACGCTGCAAATTCCCCGGGGCCGCCGGTCTCCACCAATTGCCCATCAGGCATGATACAGAGACGCTTAAAGTGAGGTGACCAATCTTTGCGGAAATCGATGTACTTGATGTCTCCTCCCTTCGCGATGGAACGATCCAGTTTGCTGTAATCCAGCCCCAGGTTGCGTTGTTTCAGTCGGGCTTCTAACTCAGGCGGCAAGGTGCGATGGAAGACCCGAGAGGCCGCCTCCTCGAGAGGAATGCGGTAGGAATGGGCCACTTGTTCGGCTTCGGCATATTGTTGAACGTCTAGTATCCAGGTCTGCTTTGGTCCCAGACCTGACGGGTCGAGGACGCACGCGAACAATCCTTGCGTGACCAAGAGCCCTGTTTGTGGATAGACGTAAAGGCCTCCATCGGTCAGCAGACGAGTCACGATCTCCACCGAAATGTCATAACTCTCTGAGAGTATTCGCGCATGGGCTCCAAGGTCTTCAGTTTCGGTCATCGCACAGACCGTCACATTGCCCGGCGGGTCAAATTCCGAATAGTCTTCGATGATATTATAGAGAGTCGGCTGTTTCTGAGATGATTGTGTCTTCTTTTTAATCTTGTACATCTACGACAGACCTCATCTTGGACTGGAGATGCGATACGGCGGCAATGTGGTCAACCGCGGATCATCCACGTGGCCTCCGGTTGTGAAATGGTAGAGCGACTGAAAAGTCATATCTGTAAATCCGAATATCTGGTGCACCGGGT
>JBOHOS010000769.1:0-6926 GCA_050731295.1 Nitrospiraceae bacterium
AGAGGAACGAACACTCGCCATTATCAAGCCCGACGCGGTGAAGAAAGATGCGATCGGCGATATTATCCGGCGATATGAAGGGGCCGGGCTGAGGCCGATTGCGATTCGAATGATGCAGCTTTCAAAAGACGCGGCGGAGGGGTTTTATGCCGTCCATCGCCCGCGTCCTTTTTTTGAGAGCCTGACCACATTCATGTCTTCAGGGCCGGTGGTCGTGCTGGTATTGAGCGGCAAGGATGCCATCAAGCGCCACCGTGAATTGATGGGCGCCACTGACCCAGCCAAAGCCGATCCCGGCACCATTCGAGCGGCGCATGGCACGAACATCGAATTCAATGCGGTGCATGGCTCAGATTCATCCGAAACCGCACAGTTCGAGATTGGATATTTCTTTTCAGATATGGAGTTAGGTGTGTAACAGGAGGTTGAAAAAGGCCCTCAACTTCGTTCTCAGCTCACAAAACCTTCAACATAACCCAGAGGCTACGCCTCCGATTTTGCCTCGCCTCGGGCCTCGTTGGCTGACCTTTTTGAGCATTCTGAACCGCCGTGGCATTATTGGGGAAGTACCGGGTGGTGAAGCAGTTGAAATCAGGTCTGGCGAATGCCGCTCAGCGCTGCAACCTGCTTCTGGGGCTGGCTCTCGGTCTTCTCGTTCCATCGTTCTTCCTGTTCATCGCGTGCGCCAGCCCGCCTCCGCCTGAGCACACCCCGCCACGCGCGGTTCTCGCGTCAGCCGAAGATCGGAGCGGACCGTCACCAAGTTCATCTCAGGGCGCTCCATCAACGCCAACCGCTCTCAGGCAACAGACCGGGATCTCAATCCCTCCATCGGACGTGCCGATCGGTGATGAACTCCAAGCATGGGTCGAATCACTTGCCCGCGCCGGTATCACCCTGGTGCTGCTCGACGCGGGAACACGGGAAGGCCTGCCTTACATGGGAGAACCGCGACCGATCGGGACCATGGGGAGTGTGTACTTTCGAACAGGTCTGGCGGAGACTGCGCGGGACGTCTTCGGCGAGCTCATCCCCGTTGCTCACCGGCATGGTCTGTCGGTGTTTGCCGCGGTGTCCCTCCGGCGCATGAATTGGGTGGATCCGACGCTCGGGTGGATGGATCGCTCCTATGACCCGGTGCGCCTGCAATTAAAGATCACGCCTTATTTGGATGTCTTTCACCCGGCGTTTCAAGAGTATCTGACAGGGCTTTTTATCGATCTTGCGGATACCGGAGTCGACGGGGTCTTGTTTCGCAATGAGGCTCCGCTCGGTCCCAGCGATGGCTTGAGCTTCTTTGCCCTGCGTGGGTTCGAGCGGGCCTTTCAGATCAAGGCTGATCCCGCCAAGCTTGTCCCGATTGCCGTGACAGGCATGCCGGCTCCGGCAGACGGCCCCCGCGCGGATGCCGTCCCAACGGGCTCGCCAGAGTTTTGGCAATGGGCCGGGTGGAAAGCCCGAGAAGCGATCAAGGTGATGGCCAAGTTGGGACGTGCCATGCGGACCCACGCTCCTGCCCTTGTGGTTGCGCTTGAAGTTCACCCGGAAGCGGTTACCGATCCGCTCATTGCGCTCGTGCAGTACGGCGAAGATCTGCTCGAAGCGAAGCGCCATGGCGTTCAGTTTTTTCTTGTCCGAGCAGGCGCGCAGCAGAGACAGGTCTCAGCGCCGCTCCTCGAGCGCATGGGGCAATTGGTCGGAGAGAAGAAAGGCATCTGGGTGCCGGTTGTCCTGCCGGGCCGAGATATCCGGCGCCCGGAAGAATGGGGGCCATTGTCAGCGGATCGAGAACGACTGGATACTGGAGTCGGCTTGATTTACATGGGGGAACTAAACTAAGCTCGCGCACGAAAAAGGTTAAGGCTTAAGTTAAGGCTAAGGCAATGAAGTCCGAGTAGACCTAGCTCATTCTGACCTTAACCTCAGCCTAAACCTCAACCTTCTTTAGAGGGGAGTATGGAGCCGAAAGACCTTCGCTATCATCAAGAACATGAGTGGGTCAAAGTGGAAGGGAAACAGGCCACGTTAGGTATCAGTCAGTTTGCCCAGGATGCGCTGGGGGACATTGTCTTCATCGACCTGCCGAAGGCGGGAACGACGGTCACCGCCGGCCAGCAAATCGGAGAGGTAGAATCCACGAAGACGACCTCCAGCGTGTATACTCCGGTGAGTGGCAAGATCACCAAGACCAATGCAGATCTCAGGGATCACCCCGAGGTTGTCAACAGCGATCCGTATGGGAAAGGGTGGATGGCGGTCATTGAACTGTCGGATCCCGCGCAGGTTGAGACGCTGATGACAGCCGACCAGTATGAGACCTTTCTAGCCTCGCAAAAGAAGTAATGCTCACGTCTCATTTGGTGATCTGGCGATTTGGTGATCTGGTGATTTGATTAGGTGACTTGGCAAAGCAATCACACAATCACCAAATCACTAAATCAGAAATTCATAATGAAACACATTGCGATCATCGGCGCCGGTCCGGGCGGATACGTGGCGGCCATCCGCGGCGCGCAATTGGGCGGGCGTGTCACGGTCGTGGAAAACCAAGCCTTGGGCGGTGTCTGCCTGAACTGGGGATGCATTCCCAGCAAGGCCCTCTTGTCGGTGGTGGACTTGGGGGATAAGGCCAAGAAGGCGGCTGACTTGGGATTGAAGATCAGCGGGTCGATCGGCTACGACCTTGAACGCATGGTGAAACGGAAGAACGCCGTCGTGGATAGTTTGGTCAAAGGAATCGGCACGCTCTTCAAGACCTGGGGCATCGAGCACATCCACGGGAGCGGCATGCTGGTCGATGAACGGACGGTTCTGGTTGCCCACCGCGATGGCACGGAAAGCCGTGTTGAAGCGGACGCCGTCATTATCGCGACGGGATCATCATGGCCGAATCTGCCGCTCTTTCCCGTGGATGGCCGTCAGATCGTCACCAGCAAAGAAGCCTTGGATCTGACAGAAATTCCGGCGACGCTGCTGATTATCGGCGGCGGCGTCGAAGGCTGCGAGTTTGCCTCCCTTTACAGCGGGATGGGCACGCAGGTGACCGTGGTGGAAATGCTGCCACGCATCCTGCCGCTCGAAGATGAAGAGATCGCGAGCGCGATGTCGCGCGAATTGAAAAAACGCGGTGTCGAGATTCAGACGGGTACCACGGTTGAAAAACTGGAGCGCCGGGAGGAAACGTTGACGGCGAATCTGAAAGACGGGACCGCCATTGAGACGGAGAAGATCTTGGTCTCCGTCGGGCGAGGATTCAACTCTCGCGGAATCGGGATCGAGAAGGCCGGCGTGCAAGTCGGCACGCGAGGGGAGATCCTCGTCAATGACCGGTTGGAGACCAATGTGCCCGGCATTTATGCGATCGGCGATGTGGTCGGCAAGGCCATGCTGGCGCACGTGGCCTCCGCCCAAGGGAAGGTGGCGGTCGAGAATATCATGGGACATTCACGTGAGCTCAATTACGATGTTGTGCCGGCCGGCATCTTCACCCTGCCGGAAATCGGCCGGGTTGGGCTCACGGAGCAGCAGGCGCGGGAGCGATGTCAGACACGCGGCGAGAATCCGGACGCCGGGTTGAAGATCGGTCGGTTTCGCTACGCCGGATTGGGCAAGGCGCAAGCGGTGGCGGAGGCCACAGGCTTTTTCAAGATGATCGCCGAGACTCAGTCAGGAAAGATACTTGGCGTCCATATCATCGGCGCCCATGCGGCGGACCTGGTCCATGAAGCGGCGCTCGCGATGCAGGTTGGCGCATCGGCCCCCCAAGTCGCAGACATGATTCACGCCCATCCGACATTGTCCGAAGGCATGATGGAAGCGGCGGAAGATGTGAATGGCGTCGCGATTCATCTCGCACGGAAACGGCAATCATAGTCGTCAGCGGTGTGCCGTCCGCAATCGGAACCGAGTCGGGTAACACGGGCGGGCTTCCTGCATGATCAAGTCATTGGCGATCAAGGCCGTCATGCTGGCGATGACCGTGGCGTTGGTGGCATGGATTGGCTGGCCGACGCGCGAGGCCGCGTTCATCGATGCGTTCACCGACCCTCCGCGAGACAGCTCTGTTTCTCCTCAGACTGTTGCCTCGACGGTTTTTTCGCCAATATCCGGTGCTCTCGCCGTCGCAAAGTCGAAGGAAGGAAAACTATCCAAAACTACACAGGTTGATGCAGGTCCCAAGCTGGACATCAATCACGCGACGGTGGAGGAACTCCGCACGCTGCCGGGTATCGGAGGGGTATTGGCACAACGGATGATTGCGCGGCGGACCGAGCAGGGACCGTATCGGACGATTGAAGATCTTCGAGCCGTCAAAGGCATCGGCGCCAAGCGGTTGGAGAAGCTTCGCACGCTCGTCGTGGTAGGCAAGGCAAGCGCATCCGAGGTCCGAGCGAAGAGGGAATTGTGAGTGACGTCACGAGTGAGATGGATTTGATCCTCCGAGGGGCGGTGGAGGTCATTCAGCAATCCGAATTGGAGGCGAAGCTTACCCGCGCGCTCAAAGAGAAACGGCCCTTGCGCGTCAAGGCCGGGTTCGATCCCACGGCCCCGGATCTTCACCTGGGCCACACCGTGCTCATTCACAAATTGAAGCACTTTCAGGATCTCGGCCATCAGGTGATCTTTTTGATCGGCGATTTTACCGGCATGATCGGCGATCCGACCGGCGTCTCCGAGACCCGCGTCGCGCTGACCAAAGAGAAGGTTCAGGAAAACGCCAAGACGTACGAACGGCAGATCTTTAAAATTCTTGATCCTGCTCGAACGACGGTTGAATTCAACAGTCGCTGGATGAGCGCCATGCGGGCTGAAGAATTGATTCAACTCAGCGCTCGCTACAACGTGGCCCGCATGCTCGAGCGGGAAGACTTTCACAAGCGCTACCACGAACAAAAGCCGATCAGCATCCATGAATTCCTCTATCCGCTCATCCAAGGCTATGATTCCGTTGCGCTCAAGGCGGATATCGAATTGGGCGGCACCGACCAGAAGTTCAATCTGCTCGTCGGTCGCGACCTGCAGCGGGATTTCGGACAGGCGGCTCAGGTGGTGCTGACGATGCCCTTATTGGAAGGCACGGATGGCGTACGGAAGATGAGCAAGAGCGTCGGCAATTACATTGCCTTGGAAGATCAACCGGCGGACATGTTCGGAAAGATCATGTCCATCAGCGATGCCCTCATGTTGCGGTATTGCGAATTGCTGACGACGCGGGATCTGAGCCAGGTCAAGGCGATGCACCCGATGGAAGCCAAGCTGGCATTGGCGGAAGAATTGGTGTCTCGATATCACGGCGGCGCCGCGGCCACGCAGTCGAAGATGGATTTCCAGCAGAAGTTCCGCGAACGCGAGTTCCCTGCCGATCCGGATGCGCGTGTGACACTCACGCCTGCCGATGTGGTGAATGCCAGTGTGCCGGCTATGGCCCTTGTTGACCTGGTCGCGCGGACGAACCTCGTGCCGAGCAAAAGTGAAGCTCGCCGCCTCATCGTGCAGGGCGGCGTCGAGGTCAACGACGAACGGCACACCGACCCCAACGCCAGCATCTCATTGAGCCCCGGTCAAGCATATCGGTTTCGGATCGGGCGGAGAAAATTCGCCATCGTTGAATTTCGGCGATAGCGTCGCCGAGAAGTCGCGCTTGACGTCCCTTGAGTTCAGAGCAAGGTGCGTTTCAGCAGGGTCCTCTTCAACTCAGCATGTTATTCTCCTCACCCGACCGGGAGGCAGTGACTCAACTTAGCAGGCACTACACGAAGTCGGGTTCAGCTTAGTCGAAGCCCGTCGCCAACCAAACCTGTAGCCCGTCTTCAATTGAGAGAGTGAGGGGCCCTTTGGCTGTAAATACCCGAGAAGGATCGACGCTGTTGAACAGCCACACCCTGGCTGACTTTAGCTTCCAGGCGTCATCAGCGCTCGACGTATCCCGCCCATGCTTTCGCAGATACACGTGAGTGACCGCAGGCTGCTCGACCTTGCTTCCTCCGGTGAGCGCATTGGGGGCTGTGATCGGAGTCTTCTCGGGTCCGGGCGCATCGAAGGCAAACTTTTTGCCGATCTCGTAGTTTATCTTGCTCCCTGGCTCATAATCATCGAAGTTCGCCACGTTTAGATTGAACTCCCGACCGCCTTCCGTACCACACACCCCAACGTATAGATGGTCACCCAACCCGGCCCAGCTCTCATTACTGGTTTCCAATTCCACGACAATGCCCTCAACATCAGCCATAGCTGCCTCCTTTGTCTGAACGACCCTGCTTAGGTGTGCTCGATGGCGATGCACATTTCCCTTTCCTGGTTTATGAGCAAGAAGCTTGCACAGAGGGATAATAACGGATTGGGTTGAATTTCAAAGGCAAATGCCATACAGGCCTTCAACTGTGTATCGCAATCGATAAATGTTTTATCTACATGGATACTCGAATCGCGCCGTTTGGATCTGCATTAGCACGAGGTCGGCCATGAATCCTTTTGGCTTGGAAAATTATCTTAGTCGATTCGCACCCGCCCACATCGCTTTCAGCGACCAACAATCAATGACAAGATTCTTGAGATTATGCCAGCATAAGATAAGATTCTAGCGATTACGGAGATCAGGCAGTCCGCATTGCTGCCGGATGCGAAGCCTACCAGAGCAGGACAGACAGGCCAGTCGACTATTAAAGTCCGGACGCTTTTTCCGAAGAAGAGTTATGGGCCGTTCTGTGACGGTGGGGAATTTTAGTAACTGGCTCTGTTGCGGAGAGGCATAACCAAAAGGTGTGGAAATAGGAAAGAGGCGGTGTATCCTCACGGGTGACCAAACCCAAGCAGCCGGGAACCCGGCCACTCACAGAGGTCAGAGGAGCGTCAAGCGTTCAGTGGGGGAATTTAGAAGCGTGGCTCCGAACACAGGTGCAAGGGTTCATCCAGCAGATCCTGGACGA
>JBOHOS010000770.1:0-3259 GCA_050731295.1 Nitrospiraceae bacterium
AGAAAGATGGCTTCGGTGAAAAAAGCAAACCCTTCCATGGAAAACAGCAAGCCGATGATCGAGCCGGACCAGGCCATAAACGAAGGCCACAGCAACCCCAGTTCAAACGACAATACGGTCCCGGACACCGCCCCGACGGCGAAGAGGATCGCCGTGCCTTTCGCCCAGCGCTTGGCCAAATTCAGGTAGACCTCCTGCCCCGTTCGAAGCCAGCGCCATTCCGCCATCACCATCATGAGCGGCATGGCCACGCCGACGGCCGCGAAAATAATGTGGAAGGCCAAGGACATGGCCATCTGAGATCGGGCAGCGAGGAGGTCGGTCATGGCAGTTATCTTTCCGGTATGCGAAGGTTGCTCCGCGAGTTAAAAACAGAGGCGCCGGTACGGTACGATCAGGAGCCCTTGTACGCATGGATAGAAAGCGTACAATGATGTCGGCGAACCCGCATCGAGGTCCGGCGGCGGATGGTTCTCAGCGACCAGGCTTCTCGACTGCCGCATGTCCTCGATGGATCGTCAGCTTCCTCCTTCTCTCGCTCGATCCAATCTCGAACCTGTTCTGAATCGGGAGACATCGATGACTGATCATGACTCGCTTCGCTCGCGTCCGCTCATCTTGGTTGTTGATGACGATCCGGCCTTCTTGGAGGCCCTCCCTCGCATGCTCCACCTGCGTCTTCCGCAAGTGTCGATCGATACCTGCGCCTCGGCATCAGACGCGCTCACACTCGTCACTTCCACAGACTACCATGTCATCATCTCCGATGTGAAAATGCCCGGCCTGGGCGGTATCGGGCTCCTGCGTGAAGCGTCGAAGGTGCGCCCCTTGACGCCGTTCATCTTGATTACGGGGCACGGTGACGACACGCTGGCCGCTGAGGCCTTGGGATTGGGAGCGTACCTCTTCATCCGCAAACCTCTGGACCGCGATGCGTTTTCGCTGTCGATCCAACGCGGGCTGGAAGCCTACGATCTCAGGAATCGGGTGGAGAGACAGGAGAACGGCTAGGGAACACATCCGCGCAATTCGGCATTATCTTTCCGCGTGCTCCCTTCTCCTTCATCTTCTGGGGAATTTGAATTTAGTGTTGCAGTTTCTGGCGCGCGGGATGAATGAGCGGGCTCGTCACGGCACGTAGTTTTTCTGACAGATAATGTCGGCTACCGCCCCGTGGTTCTTCAGGATAAACTTATCGTAGTCGGCAACCGGCCGCATCGCGCGTCTTCGTCGCCGCCGGCAGTGTGAAAGAGGAGCGATCTATGTTAATGTTGGGAGTGATTTTGCTGATCCTTGTGATCGTGGCGGCTGTGTATGCATTCGGGATCGCCAGCTCTCCTTATGTGGGAACCTTTCGGGTGGTGTTTTATTTTTTTCTGGCCTTCTTCTTGATCACTCTGGTGGTCGGGGTCGTCCAGCAGTCGTACCACGGGGGATACGATCCCACTCCAACCGCGAGATAACGAAGACGGCATGTCGAGAGAGACCGATCCCTCCCCCCATCTGTTTGTCGCCAAAAAAGACACGTCGCTGGAGCTTCCCGCTCCACCGAAATCGGCCGCCGATCGGCACGTGTGGCAGATCGTCGGCATCCAGGATCTCTTCTGGTTCGGGACCATCCTTTTTCTGCTGTGGTTCGGCTATTACCTGCGAGGCGTGTTTACGCCGGTGCTGATTGCGCTCATGCTGGCGTATCTGGTCGACCCCCTCGTAGCCACCGCAGAAACCCGATGGCGGGTCCCCCGCCCCGTCACCGCCACGGTCGTCCTCATCCTGCTGACCTTGACCGCCATCGGTTTGGGGGCGTGGTTGGGTCCTCTGCTCATCGAGCAAACCCAAACGCTTGCGAGAAAAGCTCCGAAATACATGCAGGGATTGGGCGGGCAATATGGCATCCATGTGGGCAGCTTATCCGAGCAATTGAGCGGCTTCATTGCCCGCTTTCAAGAGGACCCGATGGCCGTGCTTCAGCCGTTACTGACCGGCACCGGCACGGCGTTCGGCGTGATTGGAAGCGTGATCGGCACGACGACGCAGGTCGTCCTCTTTACCATACTGATTCCCGTCTATTTCTTTTTCTTCGCCTGGAACTTCGACCGCATGACCGCGATCGCTTCCCGATTTATTCCGGCCAGCCGCAAGGAACACTGGCTCGAAATATTTCGGCGCATGGACCGAGCGGTCAGTGGATTTTTTCGCGGCAGGCTGCTGATCGCGCTGCTGACCGGCATCATGTATGCCGTGGGATGGCTGGTCAGCGACGTCCCCTATTGGTTCCTGCTGGGCCTCGCGACCGGAATCCTCACCATCATTCCCTATGCCTCGGCGATCGGCTGGCCGCTCGCCGTTGCCCTGAAATATTTAGACGCGGTCACATCGTCCGGCGCCTCAGACGTGGGATGGTTATCCATCGCGGTGTGGCCGTCGGTGGCCTATCTGGTCGTCCAGTTCATCGAAAGCTGGGTGCTGACCCCCTGGATTCAAAGCCAGTCCACCGATATGAGCGCCGTCACGGTGTTGATCATCGTCTTTATCGGCGGCGCCGTAGGCGGCATGTACGGTCTCCTGCTGGCGATTCCTTTCGCAGCGTGCCTCAAGATCCTGTTTCAGGAATTATTGCTCCCGCGCCTTGAATGGTGGGCCGACAGACACTAGGGCCGGATTCTAACACCGAAAGGTCTTTGCGGTTCAGGAGTTCCGGCCCATCAGCACTGCATGCGTCTATGTGGCGTCCTTCACAACGCTCGCTCGTATGGAGCTTCCTTGTTGCCGTGGGACTGATCCTGCTCGCGGTTCTTGTCTGGGATTATGTGTGGATCAATCTCATGAAGAGCGGCAGTGTCGAATCACCATGACGCCAACCAACCTCTGTTACGCTTCCATCATTCCTCGCTACCAGCATCTGCACGTCCGATCGATGCGGCTATTCTGAATTCTGAAAACGCGCTCCACGGCCGTTCAGAGTTTCATGGGCGGGGATTGCTCATCAGGCGGTTCTTCTCGCGGAGGCTCCTTTGTCGGCGGCTCTTCTTTCGGCGGCGGCTGCGGCGTTGGCGGCGCTTTTGCGGGGGAACCTTCGGGACAGCTCACGAATCGGCGAATCGTTCATATTCGATTCTCGTCTAGGTGTTGAGCTAAAGCCCACTGTGACCCCGCATGGTTGATTGCCCTACCCTTCGATTTGAGTTTTTCATTTTACCGAGGCCGACCTCTTCCCGCCAGTGTCTCGAGGAGGCGCGCGTCAGGTACGGCCGATGGC
>JBOHOS010000771.1:0-7449 GCA_050731295.1 Nitrospiraceae bacterium
CGCTGCTCGATACCGAGGATGATGAGAAAGGGCCGGACATGCCTCGCCCTCGCCGGCAGTCCACCCGCCCGATCGAACAGCTTCTTCAAGAGGGGCAAGAGTTGATGGTCCAGATCTCCAAAGGTCCGATCGGAACGAAAGGGCCTAGAGTGACCACCTATGTTTCGCTTCCGGGGCGTTACTTGGTCTTCATGCCGAATGTCGAACACGTGGGAGTCTCACGGCGCATTCCTAAAGATGAAGAGCGCGCGCGCTTGAAGGAAATCGTGAAGCGGCTACGCCGCCCGGGTTACGGGTATATCGTTCGGACGGTCAGTGAAGGGGTCAAAGAAGACGAGCTGCAGTCGGACGTCGAATTTTTGAATGTGCTATGGCAAGATGTTCTCAAAAAGCGGGATCAGTTGCCCGCGCCAAACCTCCTGCATACCGACCTCAGCCTCTCCTTTCGGGTCGTGCGCGACCTGTTCACCAAGAAGGTCGATCGGTTGCTGATCGATTCCCGCGAGGACTACGAGGCGATCAAGGATTTTGTCCATCGTTTTCTGCCGGAACAGACCCCCCGCGTTCACTATTACGACAAGGAGGAGAGCCTCTTCGATCAGCTCGGAATCGAGGTGGAGATCTCACGGGCGTTGAGCCGGAAGGTCTGGCTGAAATCAGGCGGGCATATCGTCGTCGACCACACCGAGGCGATGACGGTCATCGACGTCAATACCGGCCGGTTCGTCGGGAAGCGCGATCAGGAAGAGACCATTCTAAAAAATAATCTGGAAGCGGCCAAGGAGATCGCCTATCAGATTAAACTGCGCGGCATCGGCGGCATCATCATCATCGATTTCATCGACATGGAGCGTGAGAAAAACCGCGACAAGGTCTATCAGGCGCTGACGGATGCCATGGCCGGCGACAAGGCGCGCACCAGGATCTCGCGCATCTCGGATTTGGGCCTGATTGAGCTGTCGCGCGAACGGGTGCGCGAAGACCTTCTGCGCACGATGTCCGAACCCTGTCAATATTGTGAGGGGCGAGGCTACACGAAATCCCCGACCACCGTCGTGTATGACATTTTCCGGGACATCCGACGGATCGGCAGCGAAGCGCAAGAGCAGAGGATTGTGATTGGGGCCCACCCCCACGTTGCATCCTTATTGTACGATGAAGAGCATGAGGGCATCGAGGATCTTGAGCGCGCCTACAGCACCAAACTGATCGTCAAGCCAGATCCCGCTCTGCATCTGGAACAGTATGACCTCATCGTTCTGTGACATCTTCAATCGGCCTTCGACCCGCCGCCACCTGTCGGGCGCGCATCCGCTCGTACCGGCTCATCGATTCCTCCATGGCGCACGCTGAGTCGCTTCGTCCATGGCTCATGCTGCGTGCGATCAGAGGCGTGGGGGATCCGACTGTGTGTCGTCTTGTTCAGTCTTTTGGATCTCCTGAGGCCGTGCTCGCCGCGTCCCCGGAGCGACTGATGGCGAACGGTCCGGTTTCACGGTTATTGGCGCATGCGATTTGCCAAGGCCCCGATCAAGCCGCCAGAAAATCCGTCGACGAAGAACTGAAAAAGCTCGAAACACGCCGTCTGACGGTCCTTACGTTTCAGGATGACCGGTACCCCCCACGATTGAAGACCATTCCGGATCCGCCGCCTCTGTTGTATGTCGGCGGAATGCTGGACTGCGCGGATCGACAGGCAGTGGCCATTGTCGGGTCACGAAAGGCCACCGCCGCCGGCCGGCAGTTGACCGAGGAACTAAGCCGGGATCTGGCCTCTGCGGGATTTACGATCGTGAGCGGGCTTGCGCGCGGAATCGACGCAGCCGCTCACCGCGGCGCGCTGCTGGCAAAAGGTCGGACGATCGGCATTTTGGGCTGCGGCATCGATCGCACCTATCCCCCGGAGCACGCGCTGCTGAGAAAACAAATTGAGTCCAACGGAGCGATCATCAGCGAGCTTCCGCTCGGGGCCTATCCCCACGGCTACCATTTTCCCAGGCGCAACCGGATCATCAGCGGCATGTGTCTGGGCGTGATCGTGACTGAAGCGACGATGAACAGCGGATCATTAATTACGGCCAGACTAGCTGCCGATCAAGGCCGTGAGGTGTTTGCACTGCCTGGATTCGTGAAGGCTGAGACCAGTCGCGGACCCAACGGGCTTATCAAGCAAGGAGCGAAACTGGTCGAAACCGTAGAGGATGTGATCGAAGAACTGTTGCCCCAACTCGAGGCGGCGGATCGGGAGCGCCTGGCAAATCGGACAGCCGCTCACGTCACGCCGCTGCCTCGCCCTGATGAAAAAGAGACGGTCGTGTACGACGTCCTGACCTGGGAGTTGACCCACATCGACGATGTCATTTTAAAGACGGGACTTCCGGCATCCGAGGTATCGTGCCTGCTCCTTTCTCTGGAACTGAAAGGGCTTGTGCGTCAGTTACCGGGCCATCGCTACATTCGGCTATAATAGAACGTGAAATCTGAATCGCGCCGTCACGATTCCGACACCTGGTAGATGGCGCAGGAAAGAGAAGTGGAGAGAGCATGGCGAAATCATTAATCATTGTCGAGTCGCCGGCGAAGGCACGCACGATCACGAAATACCTGGGACGCGGCTACACGGTGATGGCGTCGGTCGGCCACGTTAAGGATCTGCCGACCAGCAAGTTGGGCGTGGATGTGGAAAACGACTTCAAGCCGCAATACGTCACGATCAAAGGGAAGGCCCAGGTTCTCGCCGATATCAAAAAGAAAGCGCAGGAGGCCGATAAGGTGTTCCTGGCGCCGGACCCGGACCGTGAGGGAGAAGCGATTGCCTGGCATATCGCGGAAGAAGTGACCGGCAAGGCCAAGGCGAAAGATCAGAAGGTGTTTCGTGTCCGGTTTAACGAGATCACCGAATCGGCCATCAAGCGCGCGCTCCAGTCACCGGGACAGATCGACATGAAATTGGTCAATGCGCAACAAGCTCGACGAGTGCTGGATCGCATCGTCGGCTACCAAGGCAGCCAGTTGCTGTGGAAAAAGGTTCGGCGCGGACTGAGTATGGGGCGAGTGCAATCCGTCGCCGTCAAGTTGATTTGCGATCGGGAACGGGAACGGGACGAGTTTCGTTCAGAGGAGTACTGGTCGATCACCGCGCTCCTGGCCGGCAACCATCCGCCGCCCTTTGTGGCGAAACTCCATAGCATTAACAGAGAGGATGCGGTGATTCCATCGGCCGGGGAGGCCGAGCGTCTGGTCGCCGCCGTGCAAGGGAAAGATTTCACGGTTCAATCCATTGAGCGCAAAGAGAAGAAACGCAATCCCGTGGCGCCGTTCATCACCAGCCGCTTGCAACAGGAAGCCGCGCGAAAACTTCGCTTTACCTCGAAGAAAACGATGACTCTTGCCCAGCAATTGTACGAGGGCATGGAAATTGGAAACGAAGGGCCGGTCGGCTTGATTACCTATATGCGCACGGACTCCCCGCGGATTTCCAATGAGGCGGCCGAAGAGGCCCGGCAGATCATTCGTGAACGGTTCGGGGCCGAGTACCTGCCCGTCACGCCGAATGTGTACAAGACGCAAAAGGCTGCTCAGGAGGCGCATGAGGCCATCCGGCCAACCTCGGCTCTCCGAGATCCCGAATCCGTCAAGCAATTCTTGGAGAGGGACCATTATCAGTTATACAAATTAATCTGGAATCGGTTCGTGGCATCCCAGATGGCTCCGGCCATTTTGGAAGTCACCCGGGTGGATTGCGCGCCTCAAGGCACGACAGATTCCTATATCTTTCGGGCAAACGGCACGGTCGTCAAATTCCCCGGCCACACTGCGGTGTATCTCGAGGGGACGGATGTCGACGCGTCCGCTACGAGCCGTAAGGCCGATCAGGATGGTGAGGATGAGACGGACCGGAACTTGCCCGCGTTAACCGAAGGGGAACGATTACGGCTGGTGGACCAGGAAGGACAGGCAGTGTCCGGCCTGACACCCAAACAGCATTTCACGCAGCCGCCCCCGCGCTACAATGAGGCGTTGCTGATCCGCGAGCTTGAGGAAAAAGGCATCGGTCGCCCGTCGACCTATGCGAGTATTATCTCGACGATTCAGGACCGGAAGTACGTGGAGAAGGTGGAGAATCGGTTTGCGCCGACGGAAACCGGCAAAACGGTCAATGATTTTATCGTGCGAGGCTTCCCCGATATCCTCAATGTAGATTTCACTTCGCTGATGGAAAAAGAATTGGATGAAGTGGAAGAGGGTGAAAAACCATGGGTGGCGGCGGTACGCGATTTTTATGAGCCGTTCACCAAGGATATGGAAAAAGCGAAAGACCTGGCCGGCCCCAAAGACATCGTGGAGCCTCCCACCAATATCCCCTGCGAGAAATGCGGGCGCATGATGGAGATTAAGTGGGGACGGAACGGAAAATTTCTTGCCTGCCCGGGATACAAGGAGGATCCTCCCTGTAAGAACACCCAAAACTTCGAAAAACTTCCGGATGGCACCATTAAGATCGTCGCCAAACAAGAGATGACCACCGACGAAAAGTGCGAAAAGTGCGGCTCACCCATGGTTATTAAGACCGGTCGATTCGGGAAGTTTATCGCCTGCTCGGCCTATCCGGCATGCAAAACCACCAAGCCTATTCCGCTGGGGGTGAAATGCCCAGAGGATGGCGGCGATCTGACGCAAAAACGAACTAAGAAAGGCCGCACGTTTTACGCCTGCACGAACTACCCCGCCTGCGAATTTGCCATTTGGGACCGCCCGGTCAACAAGGCTTGCCCCAACTGCAACGCGCCATTCCTGGTAGAAAAATACACCAAGCAAGCCGGCTCCAGTATTCAATGCCGAAACGAAGCATGCGGCTATAAGGAACAAGAAGCCGGCTGACTTTCCATTCAATCCTACGTATAAATGCACCCCTGCCAAAATTTTTTTACGCGTTCAATAGGCTAAAGGACTTCCTTCACTCATCTCACGATCTGCAAAAACTCGTTTTAGCTAACCCGCTAGAAAACAAGACGACCTTCTCAGTACATCTTCTCTTGCCGGAGGAAACTGAGAACCATTATAAAGGAAATTGAAATCCATACTCATTTTTGCCTATGAAAAGCGATTGACGCTGCCTTACGGCTGCTGAATAATTCATTTGAAACACACAGGGTGCGTGTCGAGCGCACACATTCCAAACATTCTATGCACACAGAGGAGGTGTCATGAAAGCAAAAGAAGGCATCATCGATCTGCTGAATAAAATTCTGACGGCCGATCTGACCGCCATCAACCAATATTTTGTTCACGCCAAGATGTGTGACAATTGGGGCTATGAGCGGCTTCATCACAAAGTCAAGGAACGGAGCTTTGGCGAGATGAAGGATGCCGACGAACTAATTGAACACATTCTGTACCTGGAAGGTGTTCCCAACATGCAACGTTTGGGCACAGTCCATGTGGGGGAAACCGTGCCTGAGCAGCTCAAGGTTGACCTGAAAGCAGAACAAGAAATGCTCAAGCTGCTGAGCGATGGAGTGGCGCACTGTGCCAAGGTGGGAGATTATACGACCCGGCACATGCTCGAAGACATGGCCGAAGACGTCGATGACCATATCGATTGGATCGAGACGCAGATGGAATCGATCAAGCAGGTTGGCCTGGAAAACTATCTGAGCGAACAGATTAAGAAGGAAGGGTCATAGCGGGTATTTACCGTTAGGGCGTGCGGACCAGATGGCTGCGTCCCACGCCCTATTTTTCACTGCAGATATCGGGGGCATCATCTCACAATCGCAGCAAGGATAGTCGGGAACACTTTCCATATTCCCCATCCCGCCAAGCTCAGGACTACGCACCCAATGGAAACGGCCAGGCTAATAAGGACTCCTCGTTCATCTTCGAACGGATACGTGTGACGTCTATTCATCTGTGCCTCCAGAGTATGCTATCGATTTCTTTCGCCGAACGTCGATGCGGGCGTCTGTCGTTTTCCGGCTTGACCGGATTCGGCGAAGAGCGCGGCTTGCGTGATGGCATAGCCACACCTTCCGCAGGACCAAAACGCACCCGTCGAGACCAAGCTCCGGTGTTGGCATCGCAAGCAGGACAGGATTTTCATGACCGCCTCCTTTAGTGAAAGGATTGAGTCTTGTGAGACAAGAAGACCGTGCGGACAGCGGAATCAGGCGCTCGCCTCAGTTGTGCGACCACCTGCGCTATATCGCCGGCAAATGCCAGAAACTCTCCTGGCTCAAAATGCAGCGTGAGGGCGCCGTAGGTGAGGTGGAAGCGACCGCAGCCGCACATGTCAAGGGCCATCCGTTCACGTTTAGGCGTTTCTTCCATTGTCTTCTTCTCCTTTGTCGGTAATCAGTAACGCCGGCAGGCAACGCGCGCCGGCTGCGCCCGCGAAGCGTCGAGAATTTCGCTGAGAATGCTGATGCCTCGCCCGTTCAAGTCATGCAGGACCTGGAACCTGAGTAATCCGTCAGGGTCAATCACAAAGCTTCGACATCGGGCGGGTATCTTCGCCCGCGGGACGGCATAAGCGCGATGAAGTCGTCGGAGCGGATCAATTAGAAGAATCGCCCTCAGGTTTCCAACCCGGCGCATCCAGGGCTGTAGAAAAACGTCTCCCTCAGGCGCGACTGCCAAGAGAGCACAATTCTCGCGCACGAAATGGCGTGATTCAGCTTGTCGATCGAGGAAGGAGGTTTCGATGAGTCCCAGATGAGGAACAAAACACAGCATGACCCAAGAGTCACTGAATTGCGCGGAATCTATATAGCAAAGCGTCCCATCTACAAGAGCCGCAGTTCGAAAGCTTGGGGCCGTCTCGCCGATACGTACCATAGTTGCCCTCCAAACGGAAAATCAGAACCGCTCAACTATCCGGGATCCGTTTCACTTTCTCACTTCTGTCTAATGTCGTCAGCACTTTCCGGCGCACTCATCAGAACAGTGGTTCTTCGGCCGATCTCCCTTTCAAGCCAGCGCGTGATGAGAGGGTGAAGCAGCCCTTTCTCGTTCAAGACGTAATCCAAATCGGCGAGGAGTTTTTTGTAAGGGCCTGCCCCGTACAGGCGATCGGCGATCACGAGGACGCGACCCTCTTCGGCATGGCTCACGACCATCTGTCTGAGCTCAGCCACCGCCTTGTCCCGTTTTTCCGGCCAATCTTCTCGGACCGTCGTGGCGCGGATGGCTTTGAGCGTCGCGCAATGAGGATCTTTTTTGAGTCGTTCAATATTCGCGTTCATGACTGAAAGCCATCGGGCGTCTCCCTCGTCCGTCTTCTCGCCATGCGCAACTAGGATGACGGTCTCGTTGGACGGATCCTGGCTCACTTCTATGATTCGCTCATGAAGGATCAGCGCAATTTCCGGAGACTCTTCATAACCGCCGAAACTGACGAAGAGGGCGCTGCTACGAACCTGCTCAGGCAGGGCAGGATCGTGATCATGG
>JBOHOS010000772.1:0-1179 GCA_050731295.1 Nitrospiraceae bacterium
GTTCCGTCGAGTGAAACATCCGGAGTTGATGCAGGTCGTGTATCACGGAGGGACGTTCGTAGATGGATTGCCAGTCAACAAAGAGGTCGCCGCCTAATTCTATTTACCCACTTTTTGACAAGGCCTCCTCGACGCCGTAAAGACGCCTAACTATTAAGTCTGCTGCGGCCAACCCGTGCAGCAGAGCACGGCAGCCTGAGCACTCCACTGGAAGGGAAGTCTACTTGCACATCCAACACGTATTCAAGATTTCGTTCTGTTTCGCCTACCGGGATAGACTGCGAATCCCGCAGTCTATCCGGCTATCAGCCCGCAGCATATCCCGGACCGATCAATTGCAACTACAATCAGAGTGAAGATACGGGCTTAGCCGACTGTAGTATAAGCAGGACCGATACGATACAGTACGCCATGACCTCAGCTATTCCTTCCTGGAATGCGCTCCCCGACACACCGGTCTTTGGCGCGACTCAGTTCACCGGCCGTACCAGGCTCGCACAGAATCTTCTCACGCGCTGCCTTCGGCGCCAGTCCATCCTCCTGTATGGCGGACCCAAGCTCGGCAAGACTTCCATGCTGCTGCATCTGAAATGGCTCCTGGATCAAGCTCGCGAGGCATCTTCAGCGGCACCGGCGGCAGTGTATCTGGATCTGACCGATGAAGTCGCTCGGAAACAACTTCTCTTCGGACGCTGGGCCAACCCCGCGCCGATCTTGCTTCTCGATAATTGCGATCGCCTCCTAACCCGAGATTGCGTCAGCGCGTTACGCGAGTTCATGAAGAGCGAGGCCCTCGCGCACGCGAGCGGATGGACGGGCGCACGTGCATGGCACGATTGGGTTCTGGACCAACTAGGGACCACGGATCTTCGGCGTGCGCCCCTGACGGTATTACTCGAAGGCGCGGCGCGGGAACTTCTGAAACCCCGCCTGGCGGCGGACCACATCACCGCAGCGCTTGCCGCTGGTGGCACGCACCCTTACGTCCTGAAGGTGATTGCCCACGTGCTGCGGCCTCGTTCCGGTGATCCTGGGCGCGCAATCCAAACTGCAGCAGAGCGCCTGGTCCCATTCTTCCGGCAGCATCCAGGCCATGCGGATGGTATGGGTGAACTCGAACATCATTTCATCCACCAGTTGATCGTTGCCAATGGTTCGCGAGATGGGGATCATTTCCGT
>JBOHOS010000773.1:0-1669 GCA_050731295.1 Nitrospiraceae bacterium
ATCGTGATCGAGGCGGCGGACAAAATAGTCCCGATCGCCATGGACGTGAACTGAATGTACCGGACGATCGTTCCCAGGTTCTCGATCCAATCCTGATTGTACTGAACCTGCGCAACACCGGTCACGGTTATCAACCGATCGGCCCAGCGCCGGATGGAGTCCGATGATCGGAATTGCGGCGCGACCGTCACGACTAGAGAGGCCGGCAAGGGATTCTCGCCCAATCCTTGCAGCAACTGGTGCTCGGAGGGAAATTGCTCGCGGAAGTCCGCCAGCGCCTGTTCCTTGGACATGTACGAAATCGATGCGACCTCGCGCTCGCCTTTCAGGTGTTGTTGAAGGTCGGCCAGGGCATCTGCCGACAGATCGTCGTTCAGGTACACCATGACCTTAATGTCGTCCTGAAGCGAATGGGCCACCCCGCGCAGGTTCAGATAGAGCAAGAGGAAGACCCCGAAACACGCCAGGGTCAAGGCCGTCGTGGCCACCGCGATGATCGTGGTCGTTTGATTGAGGCGGATATTGAGAAACGCTTCTTTGAGCAGATAGCCGACCCGTCTCATTGTCCGGGTCCTTCATCCGAGACCAGCTTGCCCTGGTGCAAGGTCACGACCCGGCGCTTGACCTGATCAATGACCTGCCGGTTGTGGGTCGCGATCATGACGGTCGTTCCGCGAGCATTGATAATCTTAAACAGCTCGATGATCTCCTCGGCCAACGCGGGATCCATATTGCCGGTCGGCTCATCGGCCAGCAGGATGATCGGACCGTTGACGATGGCTCGAGCGATGCAGACCCGTTGCTGTTCTCCGGCCGACAGCATGGCCGGACGGCTTTCTTTCCGATGTTCAACCCCGACCGCCCTCAGCGCGTCCGTGACCTTTCGGCGCGTGTCGTACCGCGAGGCGCCTTGTACGAGCAAGGGCATGGCCACATTCTCGAACACGTTTTTTTTGGGCAACAACCGAAAATCCTGGAAGACAAAGCCCATCGTGCGCCGCAGATACGGGACGTCCGACGATTTCAGTCGCGCAATATTCCGATTCCGAATGAGAATTTGACCTGCGTCGGGAAGTTCGGAACAAAAGAGCAGCTTCAGCAAGGTCGTCTTGCCGGCGCCGCTCGGCCCCATGAGCAGCACAAAGTCTCCCTTGTCGACATGCAGCGTCACATCGAGGAGCGCGGGTCGCCGGTCATAATACTTGGAGACATGAAACAACTGGATCATGTCGCCCGCCGGCTCCGCAGCACTCGATCTCCTTCCTTACGGATTGCGACGCCTCAGCCTGACCACACCGTGCCGCCCGGCGCCTCGAAGGCCTGCTCAATGTGCTCGACCGCCAGCCGTCCCGCCGAATCCTCCGTGCACAGCACGACGTCGAACCGGCACGCCTGATTGTGGAGATTATGCCTGGCAAGGTACTGCGCCGCGAGCTTCACCAGTTTGGCTTGCTTGCGGCCGTCCACGGCGTGAGGCGCGCCTCCATAGGCGGACGTCCGCCTCGCTTTCACCTCGACAAACACGAGGAGGTCGCCGAGTTGAACCACTAGATCCAACTCCCCATGGGGTGAACGCTCGTTGCGCTCCAGAATGCGATACCCCTTTCGTCGCAAGTATCGCTCAGCTTCCGTTTCTGCGATCCGCCCGAATGCGCGCGTGATCAGACTC
>JBOHOS010000774.1:0-3788 GCA_050731295.1 Nitrospiraceae bacterium
ATGTATGTCTATGCCTCCTAATCGTCCGCGCCCGACAGATAATCGTCCGATTCTGGGACTGACGATGGGCGATCCCGCGGGCATCGGCCCCGAGGTCATCGCGAAAGCCCTCGCGCATCGCGCGGTCCGGGCGCTGTGCCGGCCGATCGTCATCGGGTCCTTGCCGGTCATGGAGCGGACTATCCGCTCCCTCCGGTTGCGCCTGCGGACGGTCACGGTTCATGATCACACCGAGGCTTGGGGGTCTTCTGTGGACGTGCCCGTCTTGGACCCGCTGGAACGCCCGCTGGGAAAGTTTCGCGCAGGGGCCGTCGCCGAGAAGACCGGAGCGGCCTCGGTGGCGTTTATTCAAACCGCGGTCCGTCTGGCGCAGGCCGGCTGCACCGATGCGATCGTCACCGGGCCCATCAATAAGGAAGCGATCAATCTGGCGGGTTGTCACTATCCCGGTCACACCGAGTTACTGGCCGCTCTGACCAACGCTAAAGAAAGCGGCATGATGATCCTCGGCGGACCGCTCAAAGTCATGTTTACGACGACACACGTGGCCGTCCGGGATCTGGCGGATGCGCTGACCACGGAACGTGTGGCGCGCGCGATCAGGTTGGCCAACCGGGGATTGTGTGAGTATTTCGGAGTGACGAAACCTCGGATCGGCGTCGCCGCGCTCAATCCCCACGCCGGCGAATCCGGCCTGTTCGGAAACGAGGAACGCGAGGTCATTTTACCGGCGTCCCGCCGGGCCCGCCGCGCCGGAATTCAGGCCAGCGATCCGCTTCCCGCCGACACCCTGTTCGGCAAAGCGGCGCGGGGGGAATATGACGGCGTCGTGGCCATGTATCACGATCAGGGTCTGATTCCGCTGAAGCTCGTGGCGTTCGGCGCGTGTGTCAATCTGACCGTCGGGCTTCCGATCATTCGCACATCCGTGGATCACGGCACGGCATACGACATTGTGGGGAAAGGCATCGCCGATCCCGGCAGCCTGATCGAAGCGATCAAGCTGGCGGCCGACCTGGCGAAGAAAAGGAGACGAACACCATGCCCGAAGGGCTGAACGCGCCACTGCAGATGATTCAACAACAGCTCAACGAACTGGACACGATCTTGAAGCAGGCCGGGATCGAACTGAATACGGTCGCCGGAAGCGAGCGTATCGCCAAGTGGAAAAAACGCACAAGCGAGTTACTGGGCGTGCAGGTCGGCCAGAAGGAAGCGCAGCGTTTCTCCGCCATCACGCCCGGCCCCTCGTTTACCAACGATCTGCTGGAAGAACTGAACGACGAGGCCGAGACCTATCGAGAGTTTCTCGTGGCCCTCTCCGGCCAGATTAAGAAAGGCGGATAGCAAGCACGCCGTGACGACTCCTCCCTCTGCTCCCGCGCCTCCTCCTCTCAAACGTCTCGGTCAGCATTTTTTGATCGATCCGAACATCGTGCGAAAGATCGTCGCCGTTGCCGCGCTCAGGCCGGATGAGCCGGTGCTCGAGATCGGGCCTGGCCGCGGCATGCTCACCCGCGCGCTGTGCGCCGCGGCCCGATCGGTGCTCGCGCTGGAACTCGATCCGCAACTCGTCGTGTACGCGAGGGCGGCGCTCGCCGACTGCCGTAACTTGGATCTCCGGCATGGCGATGCGTTGGATTTTCCTCTTCAGTCACTCCCGGATGGAACCGTGGTTGTCGCCAATCTCCCTTACAACGTCTCGACCCCCCTGCTGTTCAAGCTACTCGAGGCCCATGCACGGATCGACCGAATGATCCTCATGCTCCAGACGGAGGTCGCAAAGCGGCTGGTGGCCAAGCCGGGCACGAGCGACTACGGCATTCTTTCCGTTCTCACCCAATACCGAGCCGAGCCGTCGCTTGCCTTTCGCGTGTCTCCGACTTGTTTTCGCCCACAACCCGACGTGGAGTCAGCCGTCGTCAGCCTGATCATGCGACAAACGCCCGCCGTGCAGGTGCACGATGACGCGCGCTTCACGCGCATCGTGCGCGCCGCCTTTGCCCACCGGCGGAAGACCGTCTCCAACTCTCTCCGCGACGAAGGCCTGCGCGCCGAGCTGATCTCCCGTGCCATGACGCAGGCCGACATCCAGCCATCCCGCCGCGCCGAGACCCTTACCTTGGCCGAATTTGCACGGTTGTCGAATGCCATGAACAACGGCCAGACCCCTGTCTAGAGGTGGATTGACCGGGAATGGAAGGACTCGGAAAGCGTGGGCTCAGGTCAAAAATGCCGTTCAAGAGACCAGCTGCGCGTCACAGCTCTTTGGACCACAACATAAAGAACCCGTGCCCGCCACGGCTCGGCTCTCCGCCGGGATCACGGAATATGCCGAAGTTGTAACTGTAGTTGAGTTCGATTTGGGACCGCCACGGCGCGCCGCTCACCACTCCGCCGCCCAACGCGGGAAGGGAGTCCATTTGGAATCTGACCCCGCCGTTGCCGGTGAAGCGCGGGCGCTCGACCACGCCCCATGTCCCGCGAATGTACGGATACAGAAAAAATAGGGCTTCATAGCGGTAGGTAAAATCCGCAATGCCGTACCGTCGCGGAAACAATTCATTGAAGGCCACACCGGGCAAGGTGGGAAGGGCAAGCGCTTCCCATTCGAATCCCGTCGGGCGGCCGGGCAGGCGGAATGCGGAGAAGCGGTCGAGGTTTTTTCCCAATCCGATATAAAAGGACGAGATCAGGCGGTGCCGCTGGCTCGTCATAAACGGCACTCCGCCCGCGGCCACGGCATACGCGCTGGCTGCAATATAGTCGCGTTCTCGTTCACTGTTCGGGGCATCGAAGACCACCCCGCCCCAATCTTGCCACTGCGCGCGATGCCCATAGATCACATCGCCGCCGAATGCGATTCCCCGATGAGGCAATTCCATCAGATTGCGATCAAGCGCATCGACCCGAACACGAAAATGCGCGCGTCCCTCATAGGTGTCGGTGGGGGTACCGAACTGTGACGCCGTATCCGAGGTGCGTTTGAACCAGATGAAGCCCGGCTCGTAGGTCAGCGAGATTTCCAATGTATTGTCCTGATGCCCTGGAGCCAGGAACCGTCGATATCCGATCCCGATCCCTGCGTAAATTTGATTCCATTCAAGATCGACCTGGCTGATGCGCTGCCCTTCGACGTATTCGGAGCGGCCGACAGGGATAATGATATTATCGAGGGTCAGAACCGCCTCCCAGCCCTTCAATGACTTCGACCCGATATTGAAGTTGACATCATTGACGAATCCGGAAAAGGTGCCCCGCAACCGCCGTTTATCATCATCCCAGTTGCGCCACACATAGAGGGCCCCAAAAGGCAAGACCTCGTAAAAGCTCGGTCCGTTCGGAATCCATTGCACGCCGAAATTCGCCGCCGTTACACGGCGGCGATCGCGTGGCTCCACATCGACCGGCTTCCCCCACAACTCGGTATGATAGGCTTCGCCGGCTAAAGGGGTCCGATACTCATCGCAATAACCCGTCCGAATAGAACACAGGCCACAAACAATAAGGGTGGACAGCCAAATTCCATAACCACCCTTACTTGTCACTCTGATTGCCGCTCAAGTCCGGTGTGAAGCTACGTCGCTGGTTGTTCATCAGACACGTCCAGTCACAATTATGATTGGAGAGGATTCACAAAGTCAGAGGAAGCCCGGCATATCTCGAGTAGGATCAGGTGAAATGGGCTGAAGAGCGATAAAGCTGAGCTTAAGAGGAGCAGAACGACACGCCTAGAGAGCTAACTGGCTGGGGCTCGTCTTACATACCGCAATATTGTTTCAACACTG
>JBOHOS010000775.1:0-13940 GCA_050731295.1 Nitrospiraceae bacterium
AACACATAAAATCCGTAACTGCGTACTTCCTGCACTATGATGGACACCGTGGGCGTTTCCTTGTATTGCTTGAGCTGTGTGGCGATCTTGCCCACCAATTCCGACGGTGTGACGCCGTTTGCTTCGATGTCCCCCAGCAAAGGCAGAGAAATGCGCCCGTCCGGTCTGACCGAGACCTGCTTGGACAGATCAGCATTCCGCCACACGCTCACTTCGAGGATATCTTCCGGTCCAATGTAATAGTCGGGCGTCACAATCAACGAGTCTTTTTCGGATTTCCCAGAATTAAGGTTGGAATTGCTCGCAGCACGTGTCACAGGGGGATGGGATTCAAGGGCTGCGCCTATGGCGTGATTCGCAACCGATGAAACCACGGGGAGAACGCCACCAAGCGCCACACATGCGAGGATCATCCTTACCAATCGTATGTGCCTCACCACCTACCTCCATGCATGATGTGTAACCGATCTAGGATGACATTCATTCATGGGGAACAGCCAGCCTGCTTCCCCCTGAGGCACACCGATAAGGCGATAACCTCAGAACAAGTTATAGTCGTAACATTGCTGCATTTCGGTATTAAATAGGCCAATGCGACCTTAGAATGTACGTCGCTGTCCTACGTCAATTCCTCCTCTCGCTACGACCAAAGAGGTGTAAATTGTCTTAGTTTAGGCCCGCATGCTCTGAAGGCTGGGAAGGCGTGTGACTTCAACTGGTTGGTTGAAAAAGGGTATACCAGGGACAGAGGGACCTGCGGGGATATCTCGTCTTCAGGTTCGCATCGTTGTCTTACACTGCCTCCGTGGAGGCTTTCTGGGATAGTGCTCTTCTCAGTTCCAGCATCGCCAGCGTGTCCCGCTCGCAGTACTTCAACAGCGCTTCGCGGATACGCAGCTTTTCCACCAGATCCATTTCTTCGAAGACCATCCGGTAATATTCCCGTGCCGCAATGCCTCCCTCCTGAATCTCCAAATCCTGATACCCCAACGCCGGCATGACCGCGGGCAGGACCGATTTGATGGAGAAGGATCCCTCGAAGGCCGGATGATAGTAATGCTCGCGGATAATCGGAAACAGGTCCCACAGTCTGCCGATGACGTGCTGGATCTCCGATTTGAGCGAGGGGAACAGGTCCGCTAACCGCTCCAGGGTGGATCGTTCATAGGCCGAGTAGACGCAGATGCTTCCCTCACGACCCAACGATTGCAGCAGCGCCACAATCAATTCCTCGCGCCCGTCCCTGGGTTCCATGCACAGATAGTCATCGTGCCGCACCTGGCCGTCATCCGATTCGACGTGATTCGACCATTGCACGGGAATCGCCTGGTACGGGCGGGTCCTCTGATATTTGGGGACGGCCGGCATAAAGGTTTCGAAATCGAGATGGTGCACCGGATAACGCACGCGCTGGAGCGCCGCCAACAGTCCCGGCCCGATCCATTCGACATTGTCCCTGATGCGACGTTGGAGAATGGAGAGATGCATATCTGCGGGAATGTCATCGATCGTCTGAATGCCTTGCTCGATCAACTGCCGAAAGAGCCGGCCGTCTCCCGGCAGATAATAGACCCACCGTTTCGGTTTTTCTTTGGTGCAATACTCCCAGAACGGGCACGCGTAGGGCTGCTGACAATGACCATCCGGCTCGATCTTTGGAATCTGGGCGCGTGTCAGCATCGCTTTCATGTCAGCCAGGCGGGCGATCACGGCCGTTTGTCTGCCCATGACCCCGCTCGTGAGGTCGTGGATGGTAAACAATTGGGTCAGATCAATATCGCCCCCGCCATAGAGATACTGCGTGTTAATGTGCATGAGGCAAGAGCCGGCCAGGACAATCCCGGCGCCGGTCAGTACATGCGTCTGAATGGCCAGATCATCAAGATGCACCTCTTTCACCTTCGTGGAGGATTTCACTTCGATAAGCCTCCACGCCGGACCGCCGGAGACATGGTCCGGCACGCGTTCCAGGATGTCGACGCGAACGAGGATCTGCTCGAAGAGAAAGGCGCCTTCGAAAATGGCCGGAACGGCGGGATCCTGGAGCAGCGCCTGCGTGTGCCGGAGCGCGTCCATCGAGTGCCGATGACCGGCCTCGATCAACACACCGCCGAGGAATCGCTGCCGCGCAAGCGCGCCGATCTCCGTCCCCATGTCCAAGATGGCTTGGGTCGCGTCATCGGGAGCCGCGGCGAGCTCCGGCGCATGAATTTCCAGATAGAGACGCTTATGACACTGCAAGCCGGAAAGAAACTTGGACTTGGAGAGCCGGATCGGCGGAGCGGACGGCGCGGCTGCCGTTTCCATGCGGATCAGCATACTGCGGTGGGAGAGTACACAGGGTGGATAGAAAAGTCCAGCGTATCCTGGGGAGTGTCGTCACGCGACGGGGAGGCTGTCCAGTAACGGCACCTTGACGTGCACATAGGTGCCCCGGCCCCGCCGCGAGCGAACCGACAGTCGCCCTTGCACCAGGCGAACTCGTTCCTGCATGCTGACGAGGCCGAGGCCGTGAGGCGTCTGGTTGGATTTCACGTCGAACCCTATCCCCGAATCAAACACGGAGAGAGAAAGGAAAGCCTCGTCACGCGAAAGCCGGACGACGACGTGCGAGGCGCGCGCATGCTTGACGACGTTGCGAAGCGCTTCTTGCGCCACCCGATACAAACATGTGGAGATGTTCTGCGGCAGCGAGTCCGGAAGGTGTCGCTGAATGAACGCGGCCTTGATCCCTTCCCGTTTGGTGAAATCCTCCACATGGGATTGCAGCGCGACCGCCAAGCCGAGATGATCGAGAATCGACGGGTGCAGCCGATAGGCCAGGCGGCGCACATCATCGGACATGTCCATCACTTCATTGCGAAGCGCCCGCAGTTGCTCCCGGCTTTTCTCCGGAGAAGGCGACAGCCGCCGCTCCAGCGCTTCGACATTCATCACCAGCACGGCCAATTTTTGATTCAGGTCGTCATGCAGCTCGCAGGAAATCCTGCGGCGCTCTTCTTCCTGAACCGTGAGCAATGTACCCGCCAAAGCCTGAAGCTCTTCCCGGCTGGCATGGAGCGCCTCTTGGGCCAGTTTCCGCTCCCCGACTTCTTGCACAAGCGCCGCATTCACGTTGGTCAGTTCCGTGGTCCGCTCCAATACCCGTTGCTCGAGCTCTTCATTGAGCTTGCGCAGGGCGTCTTGCGCCAGCTTGCGCTGAGCGATTTCCTCTTGGGCATGGGCCAAGGCCGCGTCGCGCGCCTCGAGAAACCGGTCTTTCAACCGGTTCGCCGCCACCAGTTCACCCGTCCGCTCCTCGACAAGCTGTTCCTGCGTATCGGCATGGCGGGCCAACGCAGCCTTTTGTTCGTCAACCTGTCGCTTCAGCCGCCGGACCTGGATCGCGCGCTGCAACGAGGCGACAAAATAGTCGCGGTCGATCGGCTTTTGAATAAAGTCATAAGCCCCCCCGCGCAACGCCTGGACGGCCAGATCATGTTCGCCATGCCCGGTAATCAACAGCGTGGGCGTGTCCGGACGAAGCACGCGGATCTCCCGCAGCAGCGCTAGGCCGTCCATGCCCGGCATTTTGACGTCGCTGATAATGGCGTCGTAATCGGTGGCGGCGATCCGGGTCAGCGCGGCATGCGCCGTGTCCGAGGTTTCGACCGCGACACCGGGCATCTTGGCGCTCACCGTCTCGGGCAGGGCTTGCAGGAGAGCAGGATCGTCATCGACGAGCAGGACATGAGCCATCATGGTCTTCCTGTGTTCCTATCCCAGGGACCTGGAGTCGATAGTGAGATGCGCTGATGATACGCCAACGGAGGAGATGAGATCACGATGATTGTTGCGGTGTTCGGCCATCCGTTGAGGACGCGCCCCCGGCCGATTGAAGCGGAAGCTGGATGACGAATCGCGCGCCTTCGCCGGAGCGGTTCGACGCGACTGCAATGGTTCCGCGATGCTCCTTGAGAATGCCGTACGTGATCGACAGGCCCAACCCCGTGCCGGCACCGACCTCTTTGGTGCTGAAGAACGGATCGAAGATGCGCTGCTCCAACCCCGGGGGAACCCCCGGCCCCGAATCTTGAAAATGCAATTCGACGACGGCGTCCTTCACGAGCGACCGAATACAGACGGACTTGACCGGAGCGGCCGCCACCGCGTCGCGGGCATTGGTCAGCAGATTGATGAAGACCTGTTCCAACTGGATCGCATTTGCGTAAACGACAGGGTCTGCCGGCGAGAGGTCGAGTATCGTGTCGATTTGATGGAGCCGGAACTGCTCCTGCATCAGCGACAAGGCCTGCTCGATGACATAATTCACGGACACCGGGGTTCGGCTGACCGGCGCCGCGCGGCCGAATGTCCGAAGATGCGAAATGATCTCGGTCGCCTTGCGCACCTGCTGCATAGCGTGTCGCAAGTCCCGCACAATCCGATGTTGATCGAACTGGTTCATGTCGATATGGTCGATAATGTTGCCGAGGAAGAGCCCGATGTTATTCAGCGGGTTGTTCAGCTCATGGGCGATGCCCGTGGTCAATTCACCCAGGGTCGCCAGTTTGCCGGCCTGGACCAACTGCTCCTGTTTGTCGCGAAGTTCCTGCTCGCGCCGTTGAATTTCCTCCGTCGTTTCCCGCAGGTTGCCCATGATATGAATCATGGCCTTGCGGCTTTGCTCCAGACGCGTTTTTGAAATGTGCACGTCTTGTAAAATGTGCAGGAGAGCCCGGCGGGAATTATCGAGCCGTTCAGTCTGGCGACACAGCCGACCTCGGTCTTGTTCGTGGTCCTCAAGGATGTGCAGCATGGCTGTCCGCTGCTCGGCGAGCCGCTGATTGGTGCTTTTCAAGTCACTGAGGAGGTGGACCAACGCCTGCCGGCGCTCCTCAACCTTCTCCACCCGTCGTTGGAGGAGTCCGACCCGTTCGCGCAAGCGGCGGTTCTCTTCCGCGAGATCCTCGCGGCTTTTCGCCTCATGTGTAGCCACGTCCTGCAACCCGTCTGCCTCCTGCACGTCAGTCATCGGGAAAGGGCCCTTCTCAGACACGGGATGTGCGTCTCGGTTTCTCTGCCCTGATCCAGTCAAGCGTCACTTTCACGACAGTGAATGCTCTTAATACTGTAGACGATGCGCCCTGAACACTCAATCAGACTCTTACTTACGTAGCTTCGGCCCCTGAATCAGAAGCCAATGAAACGGCTCATGGCTTAAGGACGTGGTTTCGCCTTGTTGGAAGGGCGCGTATCCTGCCCGGGACCACAGGTTACTTCAATGCGGCCCACACCCTTGACGTTCGCGCAAAGGTCACCCAAACCCGGCGTGATCAATCGATACGGCCCGCCCTCTTGCACCGGAAGTGGTCTATCGCCTGCATGGTAGACCAGGATTCCGTAGTCACGGGCTTGCTGGAGGGTGAGGCTCGCCGCGAAGCGGCCATCATGGGAATGGAAGGTGACATGATCCGCGCCGATCGCCAGAGCGGGAAGGTCCAGCAGGGCTTTCACACGAATGCCGTGCCCCTGCATACCCGGCAACAGGTTCCGCACATCCGGCACGTGATGCTCATCCGGCAGTTGCGCGAGGGCGGCGCGGTCGAGGACAATCGGCTGAATCACCGCGCCATCGATGCGTAACATCTCGGGGCCTTGCTTCTCTCGTTCGGTCCACACCTTGATCATGGCCGTCAGCGCGTCATTCACCGGGGTCGCAATCCCGAGTTCACGTCCCCGCGCCGCAATATACCCGTTCAGCGAATCGATTTCCGTCCGGCGCCCGGCCTTCCAGTCATCGTACATGGAGGTATGGATATCTCGAATCTCCTGCGACCAGCGCAGCACCTTATCGGCCATATCGCCGGATAACGGGACGCGGAGCCGCGAAGCAACGGCGACCACCTCGCCCACGATCTGATGAATGGTGCGCAACATTTCCGGATGATCGAGCGCCTTCGAGACCCGATCGTCGAGAAGGACCGTGAGCGGATTGAACACGCAGTTCCAGCACATCTTTTCCCACTTGCTTCGCCGGATATCACCCGACACCTGGCAGGGCAGCCCGGCTTGCTCAAACAGCGCCGCAATCTCGAGTAGACGCGGGCTCTTGTGCCCATTGAGTTCTCCAATGGCCACCGCCCCGCGCTTGTAGTGCTCGATGACGCCGGCCTCGACAATTTTTGAGTAGATGAAGGCCACGCCGCCGACCACGCAGTCCCGCTTCAGCCGCGCGAGAATCCGATCCTCCACATCGACGCCGTTTTGCAAGGTGAGGATCACGGTATGTTCGCTGAGCACGGGCTCGATCTGTTGCATCACCTCGTCCAGATCGTATGCCTTCATGGAAAGGATGATGAGATCCGGGGAGGGCAGGTCGCGGGGATCGGCGGCTGCCGGCGGCGAGACCGTGAACGTGCCGTGTGCGCTTCGGATGGTCAGGCCATGGCTGTGGATGGCCTGGAGCGTTCGCGGCCTCAACAAAAAGGACACCCCCGGATGCTGCTTGGCGAGGTGCGCTCCAAAGAAGCCGCCGACAGCGCCGGCGCCCACGATCATCACCTGTCGCATAGCTCTCTCCACTACATGGGCGGTATGGCGGTACTATAGCATGGTGCGGAGGCGGTCAAAAGTGCTGTAGAATCCGCGGCGAGACCCTCGTGAACCACACCGACCTTCACACGACCAGAGCGCGACTCGCGCACGCTCGCGCCGTCACGGTGCTGACGGGCGCCGGGATTTCGGCGGACAGCGGGGTGCCGACGTTTCGGGGAACCGATGGGCTGTGGCGGAATTTTCGCGCTGAAGACTTGGCCACGCCGGAAGCCTTTGCGCGCGACCCTCGGCTCGTGTGGGAGTGGTACAACTGGCGTCGAGAGCTGATCGCAACGAAGCTTCCGAACCCGGCGCACCATGCTCTCGTGGAACTCGAACGGCGCATGGGGGATTTCTGGCTGATCACGCAAAATGTCGATGGCTTGCATCGCGCCGCCGGGTCCACAAAACTGTCGGAGATTCACGGCAATATTTGGACGGTGCGGTGCACCGCCTGCCATCGGATCGAGGCGAATCACGCCGTGCCGATTCCCCTGCTCCCTGCCTGCTCGGCCTGTGCCGCGCTGGTCAGGCCGCATATCGTCTGGTTTGGAGAATCGCTCGAGAGGACTGATCTGACGCGGAGCTACGACGCATTGGCGTCGTGCGAGGTCCTGCTCATCATCGGGACGTCGGGCATCGTGTATCCGGCGGCCTCCTTCGCTTCGGTTGCCAAGTCGAACGGCGCGTTCGTCGTGGAAATTAATCTGAACCCCACGCCCAATTCAAGCCTCGTCGATGTCTCGATCACGGGCCGCGCACAGGATATCGTGCCCCAACTCCTGGCTGACTTAGGAGGAGGTTGAAAAGACCTCCAGCTTCGTTCTCGGGTCGCGACAATGCTCAACGGAAGCCCCGGCCACCTCACCGACTCGGCGGCGCACACAAACCTGGTGCTCCTTATTCGTCACACCGTGCGCCCCACTCGGGAAAAGAGCCGGTCTCGGCCGGCTCGGGGTAGGGCGGGTGAAAAAGCAACGCCTAGGTTTTTGACTCCCTTGCAGCCTTGCTGGAGGTCTTTTGAAACATCCTGAAGGCTGCTAGGTTCGCCACGAGGACGTGTCTCCAGACACGAGGACGCGCCAATGGGCTAGAGCCGATCGATCAAGGCCGGAAGGTCGGCTAAGGTTCGAATCGTCGACTCCTGCTCAGGCCGATGTTCCCGTTTCCGGTCAATCAAGACCCCGTGCAACCTTGCCCGTCGAGCGCCTTCCACGTCATCCCGGAGACTGTCGCCGACATGAACGGCCTCCTCCGGATCGACTGCGTGTTTCTCAAGAGCGGTCTGAAAGATCCGGGGAGCCGGCTTGGCCGCATGAGCGAGGCTGGAGATGGTCACGGTGTCGAAGAGGTCGGCGAGGTCGAGTCCGCGGAGCACGCCGAACAATCGCGAATCGAAATTGGAAATAATGCCGAGCTCGAAGCCACGCTCCTTCAACTCGTGCAGCGCTTCCATGGTTTCAGGATAGAGCACCCATCGGTCGGACCCCTCGAAGGCGCGAAAGACCTCTTCAAAATAATCATCGAATCCCGCGAACATGCCGACTCGATAGAAGACGTTGTGGACGATGTCGAACCACCACAGCCGCTCGCATCGCTTGATCTCTTGAGGATCGCTCACAGCGAAGACCGGAGGAGGAGCTTCCTGAAACGCCCGCCGAAAGGCCGTGCTGACCGCGGCGAGCGACTCCCGGGTCCGCTTGACGCCGTACTTCTCCGCATAGCTGAGGTACACGTCCGCTACGGAGCCTTTGATGTCAAACAAGGTGCCGGCGGCATCGAAGAAGATGACCTGGATGCGGCTCATGAGGAGGATTGGGGTGAGCGGACCGTCCGGGGGAAGATCAGCGTGGATGGCGTGCTCTCGCCGTGAGAGCGCAGGCGATCGATGCCCTCCCGGCAATAGCCAAGCGGCAACCAGCGGCACTGACCACAGATTCCGGGTAAACTGTCGCCGGTTAGGTTAGTTCGGATGCGATCCAAGATCTCACGCCACGGGACGATACTTCCGGACTGCAGGCCAAGGAGCGCAAGGACATGCCGGTCCTGCGCCTGCATTTCGACTTCCGAGTGCTCATGATTCACGGTGCAACCGGAAAGCGCGCGGTGAGGACAGGCGGCGCACACGGCATCAGGAACGTCGATCACTTCAACTTCTTGCTCGGGAGATGCCGACAATTGGCGATGAATGGCAGCCAGATTCTCGACAAATCCCTGGCTGTACCCTTCTCCACGAAATCCTTGCAGGCAGAGCACGGTGTGCCCTCTCAGTTTCACGGTTCCCCTAGCGTGGTGTGTGGTTGGAGCGCCGTCATTATCCCGGAAGGGAATTGTGCCATTCGCCGACGCTGGCGGGCAAGTGAAAACATGAGGAGATCGAGCGGGAAAGAACCGGCTCGGCCTGGGAGTGGTGCAGACTATTTGCGCTTGGTTCTTGCAGCCGCGGCCCGTCTCGTCTTGGCCAAGGCTTTCACGCGCTTGACGTTCTTGCGGTGCTTCTTCCGAACCTTTTTATCCTTTTCACGCCCTCGGGCCATGCTCACCTCCTTTAATGAAGATTACCAATGGCGCGCTGTATAGCACATCCATCCGCGTCCGCACAAGCAAGCCGGACACGCGGTCGTTTCCTTGCGACCCGCCGGACCGCGTGTTAAGATGCAGCCCACTTTGAGCCCCAACAGCCATGAATCTTCGGCAGTTAGAGAAGACATATGATCCCAAACAGGTCGAAGAACGCTGGTACCAATTTTGGACCGAGCGCGGATATTTCCACGCTGCCGTCGATCATCCGGGAGATCCGTACACAATCGTTATCCCCCCGCCTAATGTCACCGGCTCGCTGCATATCGGCCACGCGCTAAATAATTCCTTGCAGGACATCTTGATCCGCTGGCGTCGCATGCAGGGGCGCAACACGCTCTGGATGCCGGGGATGGACCATGCCGGCATCGCGACCCAGAACGTCGTGGAACGTCAACTGATGGCGGAGGGTTCGTCGCGGGAGGCGGTAGGACGCGACGTGTTCATCGCACGCGTCTGGGAATGGAAAGCCAAATCCGGCGGGACCATTCTCCAGCAACTGAAACGATTGGGCGCGTCCTGCGACTGGGACCGTCTTCGGTTCACCATGGATGAGGGGCTATCCAAAGCCGTCCGCGAGGTCTTTGTCCGGCTCTACGAAGACGGACTCATCTATCGCGGCGAGCGCCTCATCAACTGGTGCCCGCGATGCCTGACCGCGCTCTCGGACATCGAAGTCGAACACGAGGAGACCAAGGGAAAGCTCTATCATATCCACTATCCCTTGGCTGATGATCCAATGGTGTTCCTGACTGTCGCGACGACCAGACCGGAAACCATGTTAGGCGACACGGCCGTGGCGGCGCATCCCGACGATCCACGATACCGCCATCTGATCGGAAAGAAGGTCCGTCTTCCATTGACCTCGCGTGAGATTCCGATCCTTGGCGATCCCATCCTTGTTGATCGCGAGTTCGGCACCGGCGCAGTGAAGATTACGCCGGCGCACGACTTCAACGACTTCGAAGCCGGCGAGCGACATCATCTTCCGCGTCTGAAGATCCTCGATCCTCAGGCGCGTCTCGATCCAGCCGGCCTCCAGGCTGCCGGGGTGGAACCACACGTCATCGACGCGATTCAACTGCTTCCGGCCGGCAAAGCGCGACCAAAGATCGAGCACGAGCTTCAATCTCGAGGACTTCTCGTCAAAGCCGAAGACCACAAGATGGCCGTCGGCAAGTGTTATCGCTGTAAGACCGTTGTGGAGCCCTATTTATCGCCGCAGTGGTTCGTCAAAATCCAGCCGCTGGCCGATCCGGCCATTCGGGCGGTGGAAGACGGCCGCATCCGCCTGATTCCGGAAGGCTGGACGAACAATTACCTCGGCTGGATGCGCGAGATCAAGGATTGGTGCATCTCGCGCCAAATTTGGTGGGGTCATCAGATCCCGGCGTGGTATTGCCGCAGTTGCCAAAGCGATGCGATTCTGCCCGCTGCTGGGGGCTCAAAGTCCTTTACCATGACTTCTGCCGCCCGCCCGATCGTTGCCCGGACCGCGCCGATCCACTGCCCGGAGTGCGGCACGCACGAGTTCATTCGCGACCCGGACGTCTTGGATACCTGGTTTTCGTCTGCCCTCTGGCCGTTCTCCACACTGGGTTGGCCTGAGCCAACGCCGGATCTGAAGACCTTCTATCCCACCTCCACGCTCGTGACCGGATTGGACATTCTCTTTTTCTGGGTGGCCCGCATGATCATGATGGGGCTCAAGTTCACCGGCCAAGTGCCGTTCCGCGACGTGTACATTCATGCCCTCGTCAGAGACGCCGAGGGTCAGAAGATGAGCAAGTCCAAGGGCAACGTGATCGATCCGTTGAGCGTGATGGATCAGTACGGCACGGACGCGCTCCGGTTCACCTTGGCGTCCATGGCCTCGCCCGGCCGCGACATCAAGCTGGCCGAGGAACGAATCGAAGGGTATCGGAACTTCGCCAATAAAATTTGGAACGCGGCGCGGTTCATTCTCATGAACCTTGAGGAGTCTCGTGACCCTGCTCCCGTTCAGGAACGGTCCTTCGCCGATCGCTGGATGCTGAGCCGGCTGAATCGAGCCATCCGTGAGGTGAACGCGGGACTGGAACAGTACCGCTTCGATCAGGGCGCCGGCTCGCTCTATCAATTCATCTGGCATGAGTACTGCGATTGGTATCTCGAGCTCATCAAACCCGCGCTCCAGGAGAAGGATTCAGCCGAAGCCTCCCAGACCCGCGAGACACTCGTCGAGTCATTCGAGACCATTTTGCGGCTGCTCCACCCGTTCATGCCGTTTCTCTCGGAGGAAATCTGGCAGGCGCTTCCCGGCCACAGCGGCCGAGGAAGCAGTATCATGATCCAGTCCTATCCGACTCCACTCCCCGATTGGGACGACAAGGAAACCGAAGCAGAATTTGGCGCCTTGGAACGATTTGTCACCACCGTTCGCGCAGGACGGGCCCTATTGAATTATCCGCCCGGGAAAAGCGTCTCTCTATATGGCACGGGGAAGCCTGGCGACACGCTCGAGACGCTGCGCCGGCTGCGTCCGCACATCGAGCATCTCGGTCGCGGGACGGTTGAGCTCTCTCCAGAGGATACCTGGTCCGCCAAGAATGTGCTGCAATTGACGGAAGCAGGGGTCACGGTCGGACTAGTGGTCGACCACGACGTGGATTTGCAAAAAATTTTGGAACGGATGACCAAACAATATAGGGACGGCGTCGCGGAAACCACTCGTGTGACCGCCAAGCTAAGCAGCGCTGATTTCATCGCGAAGGCGCCGCCCGAGGTGGTCGAGGAGCACCGCTCTCGCCTTCAGACCATCAACCACCAGCAGGACATGCTCAAGAGCAGTGAAGCGCAGATCATGGAGATGATGCGAACCCGCTCATCAACGACGCCATGAATCCCCTGCCCCGCCTGCCCATTCGCACGGCCGTTCGGACGGCCTTGCAGGAAGACGCGGCATGGGGCGACGTCACGACCGCCGCCCTGTTGATATTCCCTACTCAATCTCGCGCCACGATCGTCGCCCGCCAATCGATGACGCTCGCAGGCATCGCAGTCGCGCGGGAAGTGTTGGCCGAGGTCGATCCGGACATTCGCATCGTCAACGCCCTGGATGACGGCCTCACAGCCAAGGCAGGGACAATCGTGCTGACGGCCGAAGGCGATGGCCGATCGCTGTTGATTGCCGAACGCGTGGCCTTGAATTTTCTTCAGCGTCTTTCCGGCATCGCCACGCTCACCGCCCGATTTTGCGCGACCGTGCGCGGTTATCGAACACGCATCTTGGACACGCGCAAGACGACGCCCGGGCTTCGATCACTCGAGAAATGGGCCGTCCGGCTCGGCGGCGGACTCAACCACCGGCAATCGTTGGGTGACGGGATTTTGATCAAGGACAATCATCTCGCGCTTCTCAAGGGACAGCGGATTTCTCTGGCGCAGGCTTGCCGACTGGCCCGCGATCGAGGACCGCATGGTCTTCGTGTCATGGTTGAAGCGCAGTCGCTGAATCAGGTGGACGAAGCCTTGCAAGGAGAAGCCGACGTCATCTTGCTCGACAACATGACGCCCGCCCAGATAAGGCAGGCCGTCGCCCGGATCAAAGGTCGCGCATTGGTCGAAGTATCAGGGGGTATCACGCTGGAGCGAGCCCGGGACATGGCGGCGGCAGGGGCCGACTACCTGTCCATCGGAGCGTTGACCCATTCCGCCCCAGCCGTCGATCTGAGCATGGACATCATGCCCCTGAAACGACGCCCGATACGGACACGAGCATGAACTCGGCCGCGGCTGCGTTCCAGCCCCTCACATCGCGAATCATCAAAACCGCCTTATCGACAAAGGTCTTAGGACGGATGCTTCATGTGTTGGATGAGACGCCGTCAACGAATTCCCTAGCCGCCGACCTGGCTCAACAGGGCGCGCCGCATGGAACGGTGGTCGTCGCGGAGGCTCAATCGGCCGGGAGAGGGCGCCTGGGTCGTCGGTGGCACTCACCGCACGGCAAAAATCTCTATTGTTCCATCATACTTCGCCCTCTGTCACCGCCGGACCAATTGCCGTCGCTGCTCTCCTGGATTCCCTTAATCTCCGCGATCGCCGCTGCCCGCACGATCCAGGCGATCGCGGCCCTTCGGCCGTCTCTGAAATGGCCGAACGATGTCCTGATCGGCTCACGGAAAATCGCCGGCTTGCTCTGCGAAAGCAGCGGAGCAGGGACCGCCACGCCGTTCATCGTGGTAGGCGTCGGGTTGAACGTGAATACGCGAGCCGACACGTTCCCTGAAGAGATCCGGAATCTCGCCACCTCCTTGGTCATCGAGACCGGGCGTCCGTTCGACCGGACAGCGGTATTGGCAACTCTCCTGTCTGAACTGGAAATCAGATACGATATGCTCGTGGCGGGAGGACTGCCCGATTTGATCGATGAATACCGGATGCGCTGTTCCACCATCGGGCAACGGGTCCGTGTCTCTCTGGCCGGAGAAGAAACGGTAGAGGGTTTGGCCGAGTCTATTAACCCGGACGGATCGCTTCGGATCAAACCGGAAAGGCCCCAGGACCGCTCGCAGGGCCGCTCATGGCTGGACGTACGAGCCGGAGACGTGGTGCATCTGCGTCGCAGTCAACCGTGACGACATTATTTTAATGCCGAACATCTGTTTCGCCTCTCGCATCTCACGATTCACGGATAACAACTAACGGGCTGCCATGTTGCTGGCCATTGACATCGGGAACTCTAATGTCGTCTGGGGAATCTACGACCGGGGATCGCTCAAGGACGACTGGCGGATTGCGAC
>JBOHOS010000776.1:0-2123 GCA_050731295.1 Nitrospiraceae bacterium
TGATCGGCAAAGGCCTCGATCGTCTGCTCGGGCATGGTATTGACCGTATTGGGCCCGATGAGCGGTTCGACGTAGCAGACGTCCGGGTAGGCTGGGTTCTTTGTGCCGGTGCTGGCCCACAGCGGCCGCTGCACGCGCGCACCGCACGCCTCCAAACTCTTCCATCGATCCCCGCTGAAGATCCGCTTGAAGCTCTGGTAGGCCAGTTTGGCATTGGCGATCGCGACTCGGCCGAGCAAGTGGGCAGGCGGTGATTTCCGGTCCGCGTCCTTGCCCGGTCGGATGCGATGGTGAAGAAGCTGATCCACGAGCACGTCAATGCGGCTCAAGAAAAAGCTGGCGACCGAAGAGACCATCCGCACAGGCTTGTCCTCCTGCACGCGGCGTTCCAGCGCCCGAAGGTAGGCGGCGGCCACCGCTTCATAGCTTGAGATCGAAAAGAGCAAGGTGATGTTGGTATTGATCCCTTCATAGAGCATCTGCTCAATGGCCGGGACGCCGGCGGCCGTGCCTGGAATTTTGATGTAGAGGTTCGGGCGATCGACCGATCCGAACAACCGGCGGGCTTCCTCCATGGTGCCGTCGGCGTCGTACGCCAGATGGGGGGACACTTCCAAACTGACGAAGCCGTCGGCGCCTTCCGATGCCTCATAGACTTCCCGCAGAAGGTCGCAGGCATTCCGGACATCCGTGACGACGAGCTGCTCATAGATTTCCGGGACCATCCGGCCTTCGCGTATCAGATGGCGGATCTGCTCGTCATACTCGCTGCTGCCCGTAATGGCCTTGTGGAATGTCGTCGGATTGGCGGTCATCCCGCGGAGCCCCTGTTCGGTCATCCGCCTTTTCAATTCCCCGGTTTGGATCATCCGGCGCGTCAGATTGTCCAGCCAATAACTTTGTCCGTGTTTTTGAAGATCGAACAGTGAGTTCATGAGTCACCTCCCTACAACAATCCCGTGCAATTCTGATTCCTATAGAGGAGCCATCGTTTCAAACCGTCGTATCCCATATCATAAAAATTTGAGACGCCGATTTCGTACGATTTCGCCCGACACTCATCCTCGCGAAGTCCGATACCAATGCGGCCATGGGGAGCTTTATTCTCAAACTACAAGTTTACGCCAGGCTTCATCGCGGGGCTGATGCCGAGCATTTTGAGCCCATTCCATTCTTCTTATTTTATGGCAAGCGAGAGCAACCATGAAACTCGAAAGTTCAGCGTTTAAAGCCGGCGGGGTGATTCCTGCCAAATATACCTGTGACGGCCAAGATACCTCCCCGCCGCTACACTGGTCGAGTGTCCCTGCCAATGCCAGAAGTCTGGCTCTTATTGCCGATGATCCCGACGCTCCCCGCGGCACGTGGGTTCACTGGGTCGTCTGGAACATCCCCACGAATATTCAGACTCTCGATGAGGATCTCCCAAAGCAAGATTCGCTCGCCAATCAGATCAAGCAAGGCATGACGGATTTTAAGAAGACCGGTTATGGCGGACCCTGTCCACCGTCGGGGACGCACCGGTACTTTTTCAAGTTGTATGCCCTCGACTCGGTCCTGAACCTTTCTTCCCAGACCGGCAAAAGCGAACTGGAGCAGGCCATGAAGGGACACATTTTGGACCAGTCTGAGTTGATGGGAACGTACCAGCGGAAATGACATCATCTGAAAAGACAGATGCTCGTTCGTTGAGCAGGGAGTAATCATGAGGAACACGATGAGAGATGGGTTAACAGTCTTGGGTGCAGCGGGTCTTGGAACGGGGCTGATGTATCTGTTCGATCCCCAGACGGGAAACCGGCGCCGCGGGTTGATTCGGGATACGGTAGTCCGCTCGGTCAATCTCACCGGGGAAGGGCTTGCCACCACCTGGCGCGACGCGCGCAACCGGAGCTGCGGCCTTTTCGCCTCAGTGCAATCAGTGTTCGAGCGAAAGCAGCCGAGTGATCGGGTATTGAGAGAGCGCGTACGTTCCAAACTCGGCGCCCTGGTCCGACATCCGAGCTCAATCGAAGTGACCGCCGAGAACGGCCATATCACGCTCAGCGGCCCGATCCTTTCGCAAGAAGTGAACCGATTACTGGACCAGGTGCGGGGGGTCAAAGGCGTGACCGGTATAGACA
>JBOHOS010000777.1:0-5371 GCA_050731295.1 Nitrospiraceae bacterium
GTAGCGTTCCATGTCGTGGCCGATTACGTTGAGCCGCGCCTTCCGGGCGGCCAATTTCTCCCCGAGCTGCCGCTTGGTGATGAACAAGGCGTTAATCCGACGGACCGTCTCACCAAGGCGGCCGCGAGCTCGTCCTAACGCCGCGTAGGCCTCGTGTTCGTCGAGGCGAATCATGAGATCGCCCTTGTTGACGAACTGCGTTTCCTCGGCGAGGACCTGAGTGACGATGCCGGACGCCTGCGCGGCCACGGGAACCAGATTCCCGATCACATACGCATTGTCGGTTTCGACCCAGTGCCGGCCGGTAGTCCACCAGTAGCCGCTATACACGAGGCTAGCGATGGCGATCACAATGCCCACGAGCAGCAGCCGGCGGTTCCGGCGTGCCCGAATCTCTTTCGGGCGAATCTTCGGCGCACTCGGTGGAATTGGTGGAGTCGGTGTCGTGTCGGTCATAGCCTCAACTCGATTTCTGTTTGGGTCTCTTCTCGATGTCCGGATTGTGATAGCCGCCGCCCAGCGCTTCGATGAGATCGACCGCAGCGACCAGTTGGTCGCTTTCCAACGCCCTCAAGGCATACTCCTGCTCCAACACCGGATACCGATGACGCAGGACTTCCCGATCGTCATCCAGTCCGCTGACGAGCCGCACCTTCGCCAAGCGCCAGTCATCGCTCAGTGACGCCAGTAAGCGCTTATGTGATTCGAGCATCTCGCGCGTGGCTTGCCAGGCGCTCAAGCTGTCCGCCACTTCCCGCATCGCGTCCAGCAACGTCTCGTTGTAGAGTTCCACGGCAGCGTCGTATTCCGCCCGATGCACCGCCAATTCGCCTCGCAGCCGGCCGCCTTCAAACCAGGGGAGGCGCAGGCCCGGCGCGATCCCGTAGGAAAAGCTTTGACCCGAGAAGAGGAAGTTGGCGAGCTGGTCGGCGCCTTTCGTCAGGGTTAACGCATTAAAACCCACAAAGGCGGTGAGGTCGATCGTGGGATAAAACTGCGTTTTGGCCACCTTCACCAGCCGGGCGGCCGAGTCCGCCCGATACAGCGCGGCCGCAAGATCGGGTCGATGGACCAGCAGCCCCATCGACAGATGGTCCGGCGCCGGAATCGCGTCCGGAATGATGGCGGCGGGTATGGCGAACAAATGCGCGGCCTCATCAGGCCCTTTCCCGGCGAGCCGAGCCAGCAAGTGGCGTTGCACATCCAACTGGTCCCGCACGCTCACTTGACGCTTGACCGCGGCTTCATAGTCCGCCACGGCCTGCTTCACCGCAAGATCATTGTCCAAACCCAATCGAGACCGCGTCTCGGCGAGCTGCCTTAAATTATGACGGATGCCCACGATCGTCTTGACGAGATCAAACTGTTGCCGGAGCGCCATTCCGCGGAAATAGGCCCGTGCAACCCCCGTTGTCAGACGGAGGCGCACCTCGGCCTTTTCGGCCTCCTCGGCGGCGGCCTGGCCCAAGGCCCCTTCGAGCAAGGCCCGATTCTTTCCCCAGAAATCGAACTCATAGCGGAAGCTCAGGGGATTAATGATGCCCAACATGAACCGCGCGCCGGCGACTTGCGGATTCAACGCCGCAAAGACGCCATGCTGCGAAAGCCGCTCATACGTCAGCGAGGCGTCGGCTTCCAGAAACGGGAGCAGCCGCGCGCCTTCGACACGTACGAGCGCCGTCGCTTCCCGCAGCCTAGCCGATGCCCTTTTGAGTGTGGGACTATCCTGGAGCGCGACCTCCATGAGTTGATTGAGCTCCGGATTGCCGAACTGCTCCCACCACCGGTCGTCCGGCCATTGCTGCAGCCGGCTCGTCACCTCGGCCAGGGTCTCTTTCATTTCCGGCGGCTCGAGATACTCGGCGGGGGGATCGCCCTTGGACATCCATGCGCATCCGGCCACGGTCAGCAGCGCGCCGAGGGCCACACTACCGAGAACGCAATTTATGATGGAACGATTGTCGCGGATCATGGCTGCTCCATGAGTTCTTCGGCTCGCCATTCCCGCAGCTCTTCTTCTTCGGAACGGGGAACCGGTCGTAGCGTCGAATGGGCGAACCAGACGAGGATCGCCAGCCCGACACAGAGATAGCTGGCAAGCAGGAAGGCGTCATTGAGAGCCAGAATTCCGGCCTGCTGCTTGAGCAGCGTCAACAGTTTGGCCTTCATCATGAGGGGATTCACCCCCGCCTGCTCCAGCTTCGCCGTCAAGTGCCCAAGCCCATCGAATGATACCGAGAACCGTCCGCCGAAATGATCGGCCAGGCTCAACTGGTGAAACGGAAGGCGTCGAAACAGCACGACGCCTTGCGCGGTGATCCCGAACGCGCCGGCGGCAATGCGCACCAAGTTCACCGTCTCGGCCGCGCGGAGCATTTGATCCCCGGTCAGGCCGTGCAGTGTCAGCACAGTCAACGGTGTGAAGAAGGAGCCGAGGAAGACGCCTTCAAGCACCATCGGCCAGAAGATTTGATCGAACGAATGCGGGTCGTCGAACAAGCCGATCCAGTAAAAGGTCGCCGCGAATCCCAAAAGATTCAGCGAGGCCAGCAGCCGCGCGTCCACTCGTTTCGCCAGCTCGTGCATCACGCAAATGACCGGTGTTCCGAACAGGATCATGGGGAGGAACACCAATCCGGCGAGCGTCGAGGAGTAGCCCATCAAGAGCTGGAGCTGGACGATGAAGAGCGACAGCAGCCCCTGCAGAGAAAAGAATCCCGCCGCCAGGCCGATCAATCCGATCACGAAATTGCGGTGACGGAACAGGCTGAGATCCACGGCCGGGTGCTCTTCTGCCAACTCCCAGATGATGAAGCAGGGAACGGCGATGACGACGACGATCAAGACATCGCGGAGGAACGGCGAATCAAACCAGTCGAAATCGTTGCCCTCGTTGAGGATCGTCTGGATGCCGCCGAGGATGATCGCCAGCAGCGCGAAGCCGATGAGGTCGAAGGAACTGCGCTTCACTTCGAAGCCGCGACCGTACAGCAGCGCGCCGGTGATACCGGCGACCGCCAAGGCGATCGGGGTATCGACATGAAACAGCGTGCGCCATCCCAGTTCGTCGGCGAGCCATCCGCCGAGCGGCCAGCCCACCGTAAACGGCATGAGCGTGAACACGCCCCACACCGCCAACCCCAGCGATTTGCCCCGGTCCGGATACTCTTTCAGTAACAGGGCCTGCCCGAGCGGCAGGGTCAGGCCGCCCGCGAAGCCGAGCAGGAGCCGAGCCGGTAGAAACGCCTCGATGCTGTGACTGACGGCGCAGAGATGGGACGCGGCGCCATAGACCACAAACGCGCCGATGAACAGACGGTACTCGCCGATGCGGCCGCCCAGCCAACGTGCGACGGGAAAGCCGAGAGCGAGGGCGATCATGAAATCGGTCTGGGCCCACGTCCCGAAGCTGGGCAAGAGTCCGCCGAGGTCGCCCGTGACGTGAGGCAACAGCGCAATGTAGGCTCCGGCGCCGAACAGGACGATGGCATGGCCGATGCCGAGCACCAGGTTGAACAGGACGAAGCGCCATCCTTTGAGACGCCTGGAGAACAGGGGCATACGTGATCCGTTTTCGTTATTCGCGGAAGCCAGCCGGCGCCGGCGTGGCATAGGTTATTCGTTCTTCGTTATCTGCACTGCTCAGCCTTCACGTTGAACGAATAACGTGTCGCGTACCGGTTCCGGGCCGCCGACGGGGCGATACGTGAAATAGATCGCCAGACCGGTCAACAGCATGCTTCATGGCCCCGGCGCTCAGCATGTCCTTAACCATCTCTTGAGGCTTCCCATAATCCATGGCGACGCTCCTTTCACTAGCGGACCGTGTTCTTTAACGCCCAAGAATTCGTGACTGGTCGATTCGATTTGATGAAAACAGGACTCCGGCACACGCACACCACGTTCGATACGGCGAGTGCGATCGCATCGATCGGGAAAGTTCTCTTTCGAGGGAGAGCAGAAATGCTCGGGAAGCTGTTCCAGGCCTTCTTGACGTTGTTCCGTTCAGCGGGTGTCTGGCAGTCGAGACCCTCGATCCTCATAGTTCAACCTGATCATCGAAAACGTTCCATCGCCAACTACTAAATAGAGGGTCAGCAAGCGATGTGCCGTAAGGATGTTGGTCGGGTGGTCATATCGAAGGTTAAGCGAATCAACGTCTTCGGCGGCTTACTCGATAAGCGAGCAACCGGCGGGCAGCGAGCACGCTCTGTGCGGCGTGTGCGATCGTGCACGATCATGCCGGAGTTGTAGGGATTGAGACTGACGATAGGCTTACGAGGGATCGAAAGAAGGCCAGTCATGAAGAGGAGAACCACTGGTGTGTGACGGGGAAGACAATCTCAATTTCCGGGCAGACCTCCAGTCATCTGGTCGGCTTACCCGATTTGTCTCGTCTGCATGTATATCATGGCCTCCAATTTTCTGGTCGGCGCTCCGGCTACTCTCAGCGTTTGGATTCTATTGAGATGAGGGAGATTGTCTGACCTTCTCATCGAGCGGGTGTGATGGAAGCGCAGGCAGCGCCTCTCGATAGAGGATCCTCAGCTCCTCATGTTGGCCTGTGCTGAACAAGCCGCCTCCGGATACGACCTTCGCCAGATACTGTTCGGGCTCAAATGTCACGTCAAACGAACCCGACGCTTCCGGAACATCCGGCATCTGCCGGTCGTATTTACTGATATCCGGTCCCGGCCCGTGCCGGTCATGCACTTCGGTCAGGACTAGATGGAGGAGAGGGTCGCGAAGAAAGATCCAGCCGGTCGTTGTTTCCTCCTCCCCCGCCTGCGTGGCATGGCTCAAATGAAAGTAGACACGATCGGATGGGCCGGCCTGCGCCAATGCTCGTGAGATGGCCGGGGCCAGAAAGGCAATTTCATCGTCTCGGAATGCTCGGGTTCGGACGGCTTCTCCGGACACCAACCGATGAATCATGTTGCGGCGCTCCCACGCACGGACCCCGCGTAGAATCGTTGCCACCTCAGTCGGCGCCAGAGAGACCGGTTGCGTATTCGGCTGGGCCAGATCGGGATGTGTTTCGATCCGCACGACGTTCAAACCCTCTTCTGACACCGGCTTGATCTGTTTTGTCGTCTTAGCGGCACAGCCAAGGCCACTCAGTGCGAGCATAACCGGGATGGTTATCAGGAATCTTGAAAATCGAGGAATGTGTTGCTTGGAGGAGTCCGTAGATCTCATATTTTGTGCCTCCTAACGATTCACAGTGTGCAATTCTGGCGATGCCCGTTCGAAGCCGTATGATTTCAAGACGCCCTGGATTTCCGGAGAGGTGATGAATTCTCGGAATCTCTGGGCTAAGGCAGGATTCTTCGATGTCCAGACCGTTCCCAATGCATACACAATCGGAGAG
>JBOHOS010000778.1:0-1419 GCA_050731295.1 Nitrospiraceae bacterium
TAGGTAACCTGCCACTCCACCTGATGGAAGAACGTGATCAAAGGAAATCCGAGGGAGATAAAAACGACGGAACCACCGATCAATCCTAAAAGATTTGCGAAGATGGTCAATAGCGGCGTCATCAGGACTGCCGCAATGACTCGGGGAACAATCAGGAAGCGCACCGGCTCGAGCCCCATCGTCTTCAGCGCGTCGATTTCCTCGCGGACCTTCATCGTTCCCAACTCCGCCGCGAAGGCGGAACCTGAGCGGCCCGCGAGGAGAATGGCGGTCATCAAAGGCCCCAACTCGCGCAGCATAGCGAGCGCCACCAAATTGGCCACAAAAATCTGGGCGCCGAACTGGCCTAATGGAATCGCCGCCTGAAATGCCATAATTAGACCCATAAGAAAACTGATCAGCATCACGATGGGCAGGCCATTGACACCGGCCTTTTCCGCCACCTGAAGCACATCGTGCCAGCGGATCGATCGAGGGTTGATGGCCGCTTTGATTAACGCGATGACCAGTTCGCCGACGAAGCTGATGAGCGTCCCGAGGTCGTTCAAAACGGCAACGAACCCCCGGCCGATCTCTTCGGCGATATTCGTCGACCGAGGGCGTGGTTCTGCGGCCAAAATCGCCACATCTTCTGGAACCCAGGCGTCCAGCAGCTCTTGAAACTCCGGCCGCAGCCCCCGGATCTCCAAGCTACCGCCGGCTCTGCGTTGCCGGTTGCTCAATTCAAACAACAGACCGATCCCAGAGCCGTCGCAGTACTCGATACCTGACGCCTCCAGCACAACCCGTGAACTTTTCGCGCGCTCCAGCATACCCACCGCCCGGCGCCAGATTCTCCCTGTGCTGCCCGAGTCCAAGCGGCCGGAAATCGACAACACGTAGCTGCCGTCACGAGTTTTCTCGTCGCGAAGGGCCACCGAAGAAGACGAAGCTACTGTCATGCTACACCGTGATGCTCACTTGGTCGCCGGCTCCTCTTGCCGCCGGGACAGTGTCGTACGAGCGGAAATGGCGACGGCCAGGTCATGTTCGATATTGCGACACAGTCTCACCAAGATGAGAAACGCAACCTCCCAATTCACCTCTATTTTGTCGGCACACGGACGAACAAAATCAAGACCGCCGAAAGGAACAAAGCAACAATAAAGAGAACAAAAGAAATCAGGTAGCTTCCGGTAGCATCGAAAAGAAACCCGAAAAATGGCGCGCCGGCCGCCCCGAACGTGTGCGTGACCAGGACGCCCAATCCGCGCACCCTCCCTAACGAAAGCCTCCCGTAATAATTAGCCCACATCAACTCCTGCAAAATCCAACTTCCGCCAAGCCCGATCCCGTACAGAAAGAATCCCGCATAAACCAAACCAACGCGCGCTGACGCGATCGCGATCGTTAAACCGGCGCTTTGAATTAAACACTTAA
>JBOHOS010000779.1:0-3124 GCA_050731295.1 Nitrospiraceae bacterium
TCCAGGAGGAAACGTAATGAAACACCATTTAAGATCTCTTGCAGTTGGCTGCGGCATGGTCTCCCTGTCCGGCTGCATGTGCATGATGCCAATGGGGAATATGGACATGGGAAGAAAGGACGATATGGGAAAGCACGGCATGGAGGAAAGCCGCATGCCCCACGCGATGGCCGGCATGGCTGATCCTAAGCAGGGCGGTGATATCAGTCTCACCTTCACCACAATTCCTGACACGCCGAGAGTCGGGAAGAATCTGTTACGGCTGAAACTGGCGGACGCTAAGTCGGGGACTCCGATACCCAACGCCGAAGTGGTATTCCGGTTTACGATGATGATGCCGGGGATGATCGTCCGGGAGGAAAAAGCCACACTGATCAAGGAAGGGATCTACGAGGCCAAAGCGGATCTGAAAATGGCTGGGCAATGGGATATCGCCGTTGAAATCACACAGCCTGGTCAGCCTGTACGCCGAGAGATGTTCACGGTCCTGGTTGGATAGAAGTTGAAACTCCCTCAAGCTTAACCGAGAACAAGGGGATGGTATAGCCATGAGCAGACTCGGTATGGGTGAAGCAACTCTGTCTGGAAATCCGTCTCGGCATGGTCAACCATAGCTGAGGCAAAGAGAAACTAACATCAAACAGTCTCGTAAGGCTCGTCTGACGAAGCAAGTCACATTTATGCTCGGGGAAGACGTGTGAGAAGCTGGTCATCCAGTCAAGCTCCCCTGCGTTTGATCCGGTGGAACGTGACGAGGATCTTTGTTGTGGCTCTTCTCTTCAATTATCCCTGGGAACGCGCTCAGTCCACCCTCTACCTTACGAAGGATGGGAGTGCTATCCCTTGGTGGCAGTGCCTCGCAATGAGTCTTGGTGACGGTCTGCTCATCCTGCTCATTTTCGCGACCGGCTGGATCCTCCTTGGTCAGCCAGAATGGTTTGAGCATCCCGGAGTTCGCGGGTACGCGCTCATGGTCATCGCGGGGCCTGTAATTATCATTCCGCTTGAATGGGTCCTGATCTATGGAGCGGGATGGTGGAGCTATACAGAACGAATGCCCCTTATTCCAGGACTCGATGTGGGGGTGAGCCCCATCGCGCAGATGCTCGCACTCCCACCGCTGGTCTTTGGGGTCGTCGCGATGTGGTGTTGGAGAGCAACGAAGGAGCCGAACGCTTGAAGCAACAGTGATACGAGATGCTGTTGTCTAAGTGTACACGCTTCGCCGACAAGGCAAATGGAGGGATGAGGACAGTGAAGTCTAAATCTGCTGATACCGACTTTCGGTGTTGAACAGCATACTGAAAATCTGTGGTATGGGCTTTTTCATGATCCGCCGTATCCTTGCCGGCACATTACCGATTCTTCTTTTCGGCCTGACGTTTAACGCCTCGGCGTGTCTAGTCCCGTTGTACAATGCCGGACAAGCTCCGATGGGCTGTGAATCCCCACCCGATCAGCCGGTCCGTGAGCATTGCGACGTCTTTAAAACGTTCAGCGTCGAGCATGCCGATCACGACCATCCCTGGTTGGATATTCAGACCGAGTCCTTGGGAGAAACGATTCCGGTCACACTCGTCAATACCCCTGCTCGCACATCCCGCGTTCGTTTTCACGATAGCCTAGCCCCACCGGTTGGCGAAGTCCTCGCGAAACTTACTGTCCTTCGATTGTGATCCGACTCCTTCACCCGCATCGTCTGGAACGCGGAGTTGAACAGGCACGCTTCCGGAACACGGTGCTGACCCTGGCATCTCTACCGTAACGCCAAGCTTTCTTTGGTCCATTCTCATTTTTAAACCTTTAGGGTGGCTGCGAGCTCTCCGTCTCGCAGCATTTCAACAAAGGAGGATCTCCCATGGCTCATCAATATCAAGCCTGTATGGAAGCCTGTGTGCGATGTGCCGAAGAGTGCGAATCGTGCGGGAATCAGTGTCTAGGCGATATGCCCGAATGCGCCCGGCTTTGCATCGATTGCGCGGACCTCTGCTGGTCGTGTGCGGCATTCATCAGCCGGGATTCCCGCTTCATCGCAGAGCTGTGCGGAGTCTGCGCCACGATTTGTGACGCGTGCGCCGCGGAGTGCGAGAAGCACCAGAACGAACATTGCCGTCGCTGTGCGGAGGCCTGTCGGCGGTGCGCAGACGAATGCCGGAAGGTAGCGGCCTCGAGCGCCGGGATACGGCAACAGCCGGCCGCAGCTCGGCGATAAGGTCATTCGAAACAATAGTGGGGCAAGGTTCATAGAGCCTTGCCCCACTAGGGCAAGACGTACAGAAGATTAAGAGAGGCATCATCATGATGGACGGAATGATGGGAATGGGCGCCGCAATGCTGATCTGGGGGATCGTCGGGATTCTGCTGATTGTGCTGCTCGTCGTGTTCATCGCCAAACTTTTGAAGAGTTGACTGCGCCGGCAACCGGATGTTCGCACCCTTATAGAAGAAGGGATATTCCAATGGAAGGGCAAATGATGCAAGGCACCATGATGGACGGGACCATGATGATTTGCATGGTCGCCTCGACTCTGTTCGCACTCATTGTCGCGGTCACAGTCATTATTCAGGCGGTCCTGCTCTCGAAGATTCTTGGAGAAGTCCGAAAATTGAAGAGGCCGTAATCAGGGAGATTCGACATGCTGACGTTTCGGGACATTCAAAATTGTGAAGGCTACTACTATAACCTTGAGACGGGTGACATGCTGCGCAATGTCGGTCCCGGCCAGACGGGCTGCTGGGCCCAAGGATCATGAGTCAAAGTGAGTCCTGACCGTGGCCTGGATGTTCCTCAATTCGAGTTGGTCACGGCGGATATCTCAACCTCATTTGAAGAGGTACAACGAGAGGCCGAAAAACAGTATGGTCGTTCTACCGGACGTTTTGTTAATCGTCAGACTGCCGTGCAACCGGATGGTGCTGTTGTCACGGAAGAAGCGAGAGTGAAGAAGGCCGAATAATTCTTGTCACATTTTGTTGGTCAGAAGGAGAACGCCATGACACACAGAAGAAATGCCCTGTTACACATCGCCGTCGGATTGGGGCTCCTATTCTCAACGTTCTTCATACTCTCGCCGACGCCTGCCGAGATGAAAACCCCAGAGTCGCAACAAAGAGGGCTCTAGAG
>JBOHOS010000780.1:0-8250 GCA_050731295.1 Nitrospiraceae bacterium
GCTCCTGCCTGACAAATTCTTGGCGTATCGTGAAGGCGGAGCGGCTTTGCGGTGGCCGGTGGACGCGACGAACGCCTGGTACTGCTGCGTCGTCACCTCAAAACGATCGATCGAGAACGCATCGACGTAGATGTCTTGCTGCGGGCGTTCATCGTATCCTCCGACCGTGGTCCCGCGAACAAACGGACCGGCCGGGACGAGCACCATCTCCTCTTTCACAGGGGTTTCTCGCGTTGATGCCACGGGCAACGACTCGTCAGAAGGGTCGTTCAGCGATGGTTCCATAGGCGGCGGGGTCGTGCCTTTGAGGATTCCCAAAATGGGCAGACCTGCCATGAAGAGCACGACCAGGAGAAACGCGATTTTGAATTTCGTTTCGAGCATGCGCCGTCACCTCAAGCACGCTCAACAGGCATTCTGTAGACGCAATAACCGGATCGATCACCATTGTTCACAGACATTAGTCGGCGCTCCGCGCGCAGCGGATCCCAATCGTACTATCCGTACGCCACATCTTCGCCTGGAATCGTTTCGAGAGCCGGGCATTGTGTTGGGTCTCACGCCATGAGCCTCCACGAATGACCTTGTGCTGGCCTTCTTCAGCGCCGGGTGGATTGCGATAAGTAGTCTTCCGATAATACTGCTCGCCGTAGGTATCAGCCACCCACTCCGCGACATTGCCGGTCATGTCATACACCCCGTACGGGCTTCTTCCGGTTTCAAACGAACCCGGAGGCGCCAGATACTTGAATCCATCTTCGTCGCCGTCGACGTTGGCATGACCGGACCCGAATTCATCGCCCCAGGGGTAGCGCCGTTTGCCCTCTCCGCGCCCGGCCTTCTCCCATTCCGCTTCGGTCGGCAACCGTTTACCGGCCCACTTGCAATAGGCCTCCGCATCGCCCCACGACATGCCGATCGCAGGTAGTTCAGGCTTCAGGATGAGCGATTGATCGTCCTCAAACACAGGCACAAACGGTTTGCCTCGTTTCGTCATGCGCACGTAGCGGTCGTACTCCGCCTGGGTCACTTCTTTTTTGTCGATGTAGTAGGTTGACAGAAATACCTGATGCTCCGGCGCTTCATCCGGATCACCGCCCTTGCTCCCCATGGTGAATGGGCCTTCGGGGACCTCAACCATTTCGCGCCCGTCGTCGCCCGCGATCGTTTTGTACATCGAGAAATCGCGGGGCACGACCACGGCAACGGGTTTCTTCTCGGTCACGATAGATGCCACAAGCTGCCGCTGTTGTTTGGCTTTATAGGACTCATAGACCAGTCCGACGATCATAAGAATGAACGACGTAAATACGAAGATGATCGATCCGATCAAGACTCCCTTATTTTCCATAACCTCCTACCGACGGTTCCAAGTCGTGAAGTCTCGCGGAATGCATGGGAGAACCGTTAGGATTGGCCGTTGTGAGGCAGCGCAGCCCGTTTTCGTTCCGTCCACATGTCCAACAACATGGAGAATTGCACTCCGAGGAATCCCCCCATCGCGGCGCCAGCCCCCGCACCGATAGAGATTTTTTCCGATCCGGCAAGCAGCCAAGCCAAGCCGCCGCCCAGCACGCTGCCGATCAGAATGCTGATCAGAAATCGCCGCCCGCCCAGGATGCCGACGACCGTTCCTAAGGCAACGCCGGCGCCGGCGCCGATCGCAAGCGCTTGCCCGCCCATCAACAATCCGATCAGTGTGCCGACCGCGCCCATCACCATGGCGCCGAACACCATATCGACGATCTTGCCACGCGAAAGCTGAGACGGTCTGGTCTTCGGCTCCATACAACCATTCTTTACAGAAGCTATGGCGCAGAAACTGTGATCGGGCCGAAATCGACTTCGACACCGGGGCCGCCCAATAACGAAATGCCCCAGGCCTGGTCGGCAGGTTCGTGCTTATGAATGCGCTTGAAATCCTCATAAGCATTCACCCGTTCTTCGACCCACTCCCCGATCGGCAGGGCGCCGCTTCGCAGGACAATCTCGGACGCGTCGAAGACCCCGCCTTCGGTCATCGTTCCGACAGGTTTCGCCGCGCTCCAGACATATTTGGTTGCGACGGGGATGACCATGAGATCCGTATCCAAAGAGAGAAATACGGCGGCAATGGGATCGGCGCCGGCCGGAACCGACTTCAATCGCCACCGCCAGGTGACGATCGGCGTCGCCTTGGGATCCCACGCAATCTTCTTGTACACCCGTTGATCAGCCCCCTTGGCCGACAGAAATACCATCCGGTCATCCGACTTGACGCTGTAGGTTTCCTTCGCTTTCGTCTCGCTCCGTTGGGCTCTCCAGCCGGTGGGAAACCCGTGCTCGTCCTTATCCCGGAAGTCCTCCAATACCATCCGCCCCGTCGGCTGTGCCGTCACCAAAAGCGGGCCGGCGGACGAGAACGCGATCGACATGACGAGCATGACGACACACCCCGTTCGACGCCACATGCTCTGGCTCTGGTTCATGACGGCTGCGCCTCTTCAGAAGGAGATCGGAGCAAGTTCGGTGGATGCTCGGACGCCGGTGCCATCAGTGGGACATGGTGCTCATCGCGTCTGCTGATCCAAAATAACAGCAGGACCGCGAGCCAGAAGACCACCATGTTCAGCGTCACCATCTTTGCGGCAAACCCGAGCGAGGGCGTAAACGCCCACGGCGACACATCAGGCATGATCTCACTGACGTGCCAGGACAGCCGGCCGGAGGATCGGATGTAGCCCATCAGACCCATCACCCAGGTGAACGACGCGGCCAGCCCGAACAGCGCAATCATCCCGCGCGTCGAGATCTTTCCCCATTCGATAGGACCATGAATAATGGCCCCGCGCATCATGGCGCGATTCAGGAGGAGCCCCCCGATAAGGACAGTCAACGTCGTGAAGGCTTGAGGCGAAGAAAGTCCCACGCGCACGCTGGCCGGCAAGTAAAAACCGTACACCGCAAGCCAGATGATGTTGGCGATTCCCGCGCTGAAGAGCACGCCAAGGGCCATATTCCCGCCGGCCGCCCACGGCACGACGATCGTCCGGTTCGCCCGCCGGTAGAACACGTAACTCAAGGCGGTGAGGCAAATCATCACGTTGATTGCCCCGTTCTTCGAGGACATGACGCCGTAGTTGCCGATCACCGGATGCTGCGCCCCTCCCATCGCCTTCACCTCGCTCGCCGACACCAGCAAGGTATGGGGGGTGAGCCACACGTAGAGACAGGCCACCAGGGCATAAACCAAATATTTGAGATGTCGCTGATAGCGTTCCCCGCCGCGGATTCGTCCCATGCTTTGCCAGAGATAATAATTGACGCCGAGAAACAAGACCCCGACCAGCAAGGCCTGCACCACGAACAGCCAGGTGAGCAATCCGCCCATCATGGTGACGCCCATGCTTTGCCGGAAGGCATAGACAGACCGCATCAACCAGTAGCCGGCAAACGGCATCGGCAGCAGCGCGCACACCGTGACGAAGAGAAACACATATCCAACCCAGTCGTAGTAGGCCCGTTCTTCCTGGGATTTACTGGTCAGAAAGCGGTACGACGCATACGCCATGACCACCGCGCCTCCGGACATGAGGTCCGCCAAGAAGCGGTGAACATTGAGCGGGTTCCATAAGGCCGAATGCAGCAGATGCCAGACATTGCCGAGATACCGACCCTGTTCATCTACGCCCGCCGGCGACATCATGAACGCCGCCCAGGCATTCACCAGTAAGAGCAGCAGGGCCCCGCATCCGTTCGCGACCACGCCAAGGGTCGCGTGCACCCATTTCCACGCCGGCGTGTTGAGCGCATCCCAACTGTAGTAGTACGCGATCAGGAGGACCGCCTCGCCGCAAAAGACCAGGGCGTACAGCGGCATCATCGCCTTGAAGGTGCCGCCCATATAATTCATGAAGCTCGGGTAAAGACCGATGAACACGCCGAGCATGAGGCTGCCGACGACAGCGGTCAACGACAAGGCCAGCAGCGCGACCTTGAGAAAGTCACGGGCCAGGCGGTCGTATCGAGCGGCTGTCGAACCGTCCCGCGAGAGCAAGCCGACAACCTCCATAATGAGGCAAAAGATCGGCAGCGCGAGGACAAACCCGCCGAAATACGTATGTTGCTGCGTGACGAACCAGAGGAGGATCCGGTTATCAAGCGATCCATATCGCGGGTAGACCATCGCGTCTGACGATGGCGCAGGGGGCCCGGCCGGGGTCCCCCCCGTCTTGTAATACACGTCCTTGGTCGTCTGCAGCGATGCGTCGGCCTGCGTACCGGAGAATCCGTACGGGACGCCAAGCAGAAGGACGGCGCAAGAGACGATCGCGACGATGGACAGTATCGCGACGCGGATCGATCGCCTGGACGACATCCTCTTCATCAACGCCGCCTTCCCGATTCTCCCAACACCAGATCGCCCGGCGAAGGTATGGCGCCGCTCGTTCCGCCGCCCTTCTTCGAAAGCAGGCCCATGACGAACGGACAGCGCAAGAGCGAGGGGGGAACCGTCCGTTCGATCCGGTCCTCATGGGCGCGCCGATGCCCTAAGTAATAGCCATAAAGAGCCATCAGACCGGTGACCACGCCGGCCATGAGCCCTTGCGCCCAGATGCCTGCCTCCTGTCGCAACAAAAACACGACGAATCCCAAGACCGCCAGATAATACGTGGCTCCGAAGGCCAATCCCGGCCACCACCAAAACTGAAACACCTTCGCCCAGCCGATCTCGGCCATCCCGCTCATCCACCCGCCGGGACGCTGCTCTCCGGCCAGGTATGCGGCAAGGGTCGCGGTTCCGGCCACCACGCTGACCAGGACGAACTGGCCCAATTCGCTGCGTCCGGCCTCTCCGAGAAACGCCAACGCGGCGGCAAACAAGGACCCCATGACCCCTGCAATCAGCACCCATCGCAAGAGCCCCTCAGGCCGATCGACAATGAGCGCGCGGAGCGGCGCGCCATCGGGAAAGGTCAACACCGGGCGCCCGCCCTGCTGCAGTTTTCGGATGTGGCCGATCTCGAAAGCATCCCGCGCCACGGACGTACAGGCAATGATAATGGCCATCATGGCGGGACCGTCGGGATGGCGAAGAAAATCATAGTGGGCCAGGACTCGCAGCAGAGCCAGCACCAAGAGCGATAATTGGATACCATAAGCGAACCCGATCCAGCCGATGAGCCAGATCATCCTTTTGAAGCCGTCCTGGCTCCATAACGCCGAGAGCGGCGCCTCACGCCCCATCCGATACGCCCACAACGCGGTCAGGGCGGAAATCAGGCCGCTGACGCCGAGCAACAGGAGGGGGTCCGAGAGTGGATCGACCTGTTTGACAGCCCGAAACACGGCGAACGCCACCAACCCCGGCACCAACATGACGAGCCGTTTTCGTTTCCGAACGTCCGGCTCCGTCACCGAAAGCGTGAGGCTCGGCAAGACGCGGAGTGCAAGCCGATGCAGCATGGAGGCCTTCACGACAAACGCAGAATGCTGAATGACGAAAGAACAGCAAGACCCCACCGTTCCTCAAGTCATTCATCCATCATCGTTCATCACCTATCGTTTTTGGATGCAAACAGACCGAAGTATCGGGCCTTGACCTCTTCCATCAGGGAGACCGTCACTTTGGATTCCCCCCGATCCACCGCCGTGCGTTCCAATTCGAGCTTCGCCATCGCGCGCACGGGGGGCGGAACTTTGTCGAGTCGACGCTCGGCATCAGGCTCCCATAACACCGTGGCGCCCTGCCGAGCTTGCGCCAATAGGTCGAAGGTGATGACTCGCTGCCCCCGTGCCCGCGCAAATTCTTCGGCGTCCGGCTTGATCAATTGAGACGCATAGGGCGGCATCCGATCCAGCACGTGGCGCGCATCGTCCGTCCATATCAGCCGATCCACGAGACGGACCGCCTCCTCACGATGCGCGACAGCCCCGACATGGAGACCGCACCGACGGCATTCCGATCGAACCACCCACACAGGCGAACCGGCCTCATCCGTCTGCTCATCCACGCCTTCGGTATGCATGAGATGACTGCACCCGCAGAGGATCATTCATTCACCTTTCTCGCAGGATGTTCAAAAAGGCATTCCAACAAGGCCGCAGCCGTAGAAACACCGCAGGCGTAGCCTCTGGGCTACGTTGAGGATGTTTCGAGACGAGAACGCAGTTGGAGGCCTTTTTCAACATCCTGCTTAGCCGATCTTCCCGGGATAGAGTATGTACAACATCGTGTACGTGACGCTGCCTGTGACAAACAGCACGCAATAGACGACCATCGTGAAACGTCCCAGCACGCGATGCCGCCGTTCGCCGTTCGGCCAAATACGCTGAATCGTCATCTCGACCGAAAACACAATTCCGATCAGGAGCAGTAGCCCGAGGTAGACCATCAGCTTGCGAGACGAAAACCCGGCAGTGGCGACGCGCGACAGAAACAGCAGAAGGACCACACCAATGATCCCTCCGAAGATCGCTCCAATTTTGGCCCATGACGTCTGCAAAAGCCCGCTTCGCAACATCCGCCGGCCCGCCTGGATCATTTGCGTGCGGAACCCCAACACGATCATGTACACCGCCATCACGAGTCCGATGACGACCAAAATAATATGGAACGTCAGGAGCGGAATGAAGACATTGTCATAGAGCGCTTGCGACCCGCCGAACCCTTCTTTCCCCTCGAACGCCAGGACACCCAATTGCCGAAACAAATAGTAACTCGTAAAAAACGCCACCATCGCGACCATGCCGCCCAGCATCAGCCAGTGATGCGCGCTTCCGCGTCGCTGCCAGGCCTGGTACCATCCTAAAATAAACAACCCTGTGAAGAGCGTCGCCATAATCTGGCTGAGATCGGCGCCGATGGTCGCATGCGTCCCGAAAAAGCCCGGCTGCTTTAACCACTCAAGCATCGTGACGTACCCTCTCCCGTGCTTTCACCGCTTGGATCACCGCAGTCCGCTCCACTTCGTCGACGGATTGAAATCCGGCCTGCATCATCCATCCCGCCGCGTCCGAGACGCGATAGCAGCGCCCTCGTTCGGTATTCACCAGAATATGAACCGCAAAAGCCGTCGCCCACGCCGGACCGGTTCCCGTCTCGTCGAGAAACCGGTCCTTGATGATCAGACGCCCGCCCTCGTTGAGATGAGCGAACGTCTTTTTCACGAGCGCGGCATTCGCCTCATGCCCTTGATAATGAAGAATGTCCGACATCAACACGGCCTCGTACGATCCTCCCAACGGATCTCGATTGAAGTCTCCGGCCAGCAGATCGATGCGGGATTCAAGACCCGCCTCTTTGATCATCCGCTCGGCCGTCTTCAGCGTTTCGGGCAAATCAAATACCGTGACTCGCATCAAAGGATAGACGCGACAGAACGCGATCGCATTCGTGGCTGCGCCGCCGCCTAAATCCAGGACGCACTCGACACCGTCCAACTTCAACCGTACGGCTAATTCCGGTCCGCTCTGCTGCCCGATTCGATTCAGGACCGATAACACGCTCGTTCCCAATTCCGGGTTAGTCTCGAACACATGGCGGGTCACCGGCGAGCGACCGGTTCGCACGGTGGCTTCCAGCTTGCCCCAATTGTCCCACTCTGCATCATGGAGCAGCAGCAAATGTCCGACGTACTGGGGGGAGGTTCTCGCCAGATGGGTACTGCCGACCTGAGTGTTTGTATATCGATCGCCGTCCTTCGAAAGGACTCTGACGGCAACAAGAGCGTTCATGAAGACTGCAAGGACTTCGGCATCGGCTCCGATCCGTCGAGCCACTTCATCGGCAGTCAGCGCTTTGTTGTCGAGGATCGTGAAGAGGTCCAACTTGACCGACGTGAGGAGAATCTTGGTCTCCCAGTAGTACCCGAGCTGAAAAATATCGGCAAGCGACAGTTCACGTGGCACGCATGGCCTCAACCATCATTGCTTCGGCGAAGTTTTAATCTTACTCAGTTCAATCTCTGAAACGCAAGAAGGGAAGACGACGGATAGTCGGAGTGCGTTAGAAAATGGAATCAGAGGCAGGCCGGCCATCTCTCAATACGCGAGCGAATAAAAACTCCATCCTATGCGCTACGCGGCAAGGATTATCCTGAAGGCTCCACTGGGGCATGACGCACATAGCGTCCCGGGGTGGCACGGTCATGACGACAGACGTGATCCGGAAAACAGATCAGGCGCCGGTTCTTTGAAAAGATTTTCGGAACAGGGAATGGCGCGAGAAGCCTTGTTCGCGTTTACAAACAAGAAGGGCAGGGACCGGAT
>JBOHOS010000781.1:0-6564 GCA_050731295.1 Nitrospiraceae bacterium
TCTTCGGATCGACATTCGGTGGAGGCACCGCCGAGCGAGGATCGGGAATTGTGGACGGACGCCGCTCGATCCCCGGGTCGATACTCTAGGGAGGAATGGGAGGCGAGCCTGGGCCTGACCGCTGCTCCGGGGTCGTCATTGGGGGCGGCCCCGATTCTTTCTCTGGAATCTGAACAGGCGGCACCACATCGGCCGCAGAGGCCGCGCCGTATGAGAAAAGAAGAATTACCGGGAAAGCGAGGGCTGCAAAGCCATACCCTGTCATAGGCATCGTGGTCGATACCGTTCTTCAAGATCCCCTTCGTCCATGAACGTCCGCACTATTCAATGTATCAACATGCCATTTGAAGAGTCGGTTCGATATCAGGAAACGTGAAGATCCTTGTCGGCGCCTTGGAGATTGATCGATTGATCGCCTCGTCGCCATAGCCGATGGAGCTTCATTGATGATCACCGGGTCATCCACGAGACAGATTCGTGTGAGGATCAGACCTCCGCTTCAGCATTGGGGAGCGAGAAGTAAAACGTGGCGCCAGCATCCACGGCTCCTTCCGCCCACGTCCTGCCCCCGTGGCGATTGATGATACGCCGGACGTTTGCGAGTCCGATTCCCGTCCCTTCAAAATGACTGGAGCTATGCAGTCGCTGGAAGACACCGAAGAGTTTATGAGCGTAATTCATATCGAAGCCGACGCCGTTATCCCGGACGAACACCGCAATCTCGCCGTCGGGTGTCGTGACCTGCCCAATCTCAATCATGGCCTTCTGACGCGGCTGCGTATATTTTACGGCGTTGCCAATAAGGTTGCTCAACACTTGCCGAAGCATGGCCCGGTCACCCCGCACCTGCGGTAAGGCATCCACTGTCCAGTCGATCTGCCGCCCTTCAATATCAGGTTGAAGCTCGTCGATGACGTGCATGACAAGCTGATTCAGGTTGACAGGAGCCTGCTGCATCTCAGATCGGCTGACCCGCGAGAATAACAGGAGATCGTCAATCAACCGTCCCATCTGTTTAGCCGACTTCGAAATCATGGCCAGATACCGGTGCCCCTTCTCGTCAAGTTCTGAAGACGCGTGCTTCTGCAGCAACTCGGCATATCCATCAATGTGTCGAAGAGGGGCCCGTAAATCGTGCGAAACCGAATAGGAGAACGCTTCGAGCTCCATGTTGACGGCCTCCAGGTGGGCCGCATGGAGCCTGATTTGCGTTTCCGCGTGTTTCCGCTCAGAAATATCTCGCGCAACCGTCGCCGTTCCAATCACATGTCCATGGCCATCTTTTATCGGCGAGACAGACAATGACACGTGGAGGTTGTGACCGTCCTTACGACGCCGAATGGTTTCACACACCACTCGCTCTCCTCGTTGCAGACGTGCCATGATTTGGGACTCTTCGTCCAGACGGTCAGACGGGACCAGAAACGTCGGCGGCGTTCCTATGACCTCGGCAGCCGTGTATCCGTACATACGTTCGGCGCCATGATTCCAACTTACTACGTCCCCGTTGAGGGTCCTTGCGATCATTGCATCATCCGAAGATTCCACAATCGCGGCCAGTCGGGCGCGGGTTTCTTCTGCTCGCCTCCGATCGGTAATATCTTCCGAAATGCCCAAGAGGTACTGGGGCCATCCCGCTTCATCCACGATCGGAATTTTTTTGGTATGGAGGAACCGCACACCGCGGTACCGCGTCTGAATGGGCTCCTCGGGAATATCAACCACACACCCGCCTTCCAAAGCTTCTCGGTCCTTGGCGGTAAAGGTATCGGCCTCCGCTGGTGGAAAAAAATCATAGTCATTCTTGCCGATCATGACTTCCCGAGGCCACCCGAGTAGCTCTTCCCCGGCTTTGTTGAAACGCAGGAATCGGAGTTCCTGGGCATCTTTCACAAAAATCATGTTGGGAATGTTGTCCACAATCGACGTCAAGAACGCATGACTTCGACGCGCTTCCTCCTCGACCCGCTTGCGATGAGTCATATCAAAGAGCGTGAATCGACTGGACACAGAGTTGCCGGCCTCGTCGCGCATCGCAAGCCCATTGAGAAGGACGGGCATACTCGTCCCGTCAGGACGGACGATGTGACACTCAAGATCGCGCACCCATCCGCGCTCCATAAAGTGCGCATACCTGTCCTTGAGCACCGCGCGACTTTCGGGCGTGATCAGCTCCGTAAACTTCATCTTTCCGACGATCTCATCACGCCGGCGTCCAAGCCAGGCCAATTCTGTGTCGTTGACGGCGACAAATACTCCGTCCTTGTTCAGAGCGTGGTAGCCGCATGGGGCCTTGTTATAGAAGTCCGTCAGTTCCCCTATGCGGTGTTGCACAGCGTCTTCACCCCGCTTGCGCTCAGTAATGTCTATCGACACCCCTCCGATCGCACAGGGGATGCCCGCGGTTTCGAATAACGGAAATTTCGTTGAGAGGAACGTGTGCAAGCCATCGTCGCGCAGCACCGTCTCTTCACATTCTATTGACGTGGCCGCTTCCAGAACCTGTTGATCATGGGAACGAAAGGTCTCTGACAGGACTTTGGGAAAGATATCGTCATCGGTTTTGCCTAGAATCTCGTGAGCGGCAACGTGGAATACGCGTTCAAATTCTCGATTCACGAGAAGATACTTGCCATGAAGGTCTTTCACATAAACCAGCACCGCGGCGTTATCGATGACCCCTCGCAGTCGCCGCTCACTCTCTTGGAGCGCCTTGTCTGCCTCCGCTCGTCGCCTGATTCCGCGTGTCGTGATGAAGATGACCGCAACGACGAGTGTGAGCGCCAGTATAGTTCCAAGCACGATCGCGAATATCATGCCGTTCGCTCTAGACGCAGCTTCGTCGCAAGAAGCCTCATGCAGCGATGCTAATCGCCCACTATCTCAGCCATAGCTCCGCTGCTCATGCCCGTGAGTGTAACGTAGCCCGGCTGGTTCTTGCCGAATTTTTTGCTTGAGCCGAGCCATCACTCTGCATATCTCGAGGACCAGCGATTAGTGTCGTGGGAAATTCCAGATGGTAGCGGTTTGACATATTTGACATAGAGGTGTCGCCTCGACAGAGTGCACCATTATTCGCTTGCCACTGTGCCTCCCCGCAGAGCCGCACGTGGAGAACAAGCTTGTGGCTTACTGCAAGGCTAAGGTCGTGATTGTCGCACGGCCAATCGTCGTTCCCTTATCAGGTCGGATCCATAGCCGCACGTTCGTGACCGCCTCTGCCGGGACGGACCAGTGTTCGCGCTCAAAGGTCGTATTCGGCGGGCTGAAATGAAATTCCTGGCGCAGACATTCGCGGTATGTCTGTCCACCGTCATGTGAGATGGCCACGGTCAGTTCCTGAGTTCGGCTCACCTCGGGTTCCTCGACTTCCAGTGTAATCCGGTGGAGAGTCTGGGGCGTGTCAAACGCCAAGACGACGGTCTGATCACCCAGCTCTGCCGCAATCCATCGTGTGCTTCCTCGACCCCGCCGGCCATCACAGATATGTTCAATGGGATGCTCGGGGGATTCGGAGGTCACCAACACGGTGGCGAGATCGGGGATGGACATCTCCTCAGGCTGCGGCGCGATCGTCGGATTCTGTGAAACAATATGTTTTCTCAACATGGCTTCTCCTCCTTCTCGAACTGCTCTATCTGCCAAGGGTGAATTCTTCACACTATTTGAATTGGGTTATGCGTGAATGCCGGTCGTGCCGATTCCGTTCGATACTGAGAGCAGCGCTGATCCGGAGATACACCCGCAGAAGTGGCCGACAACACGAGCCGCTCCGACACGCCAGATCGCCATACCCGCATTCTAACATTCTCTCTCGGGAGACAGCCGGTGATGACCTGAGTGTGGCATCTGATGCGCATACGCTGGGGCTCCCCGTCTCCTACTCCTCTGCTTTCTCCTTCCGAATGAACCATGCTACGTCCGGACAATTACCTCTCGATTCAAAGACACCTATAGTCGCTCGAATGAATACGAACACTAAGGCCGCGACAGAATCTTCCCGCACGATAAGAAGTTGCGTGATGACACGATTGACAAGTTCAAGGTAAGCATGGGGCAGCGGTGAGGGGTTACGCGAGCGTTCGGCGTGTTGATTCGGGCAAATCACAACCAGAGCGAGAGGCGAACCAGACATGCCAATTGTCACGAACATCGTATGTGACGGCTGCGGAACGGTCAAAAAGGAAGTCAATCATTGGTATGCGCTGACCGGAAATCAGCAAGGCGCCTATCTGCAGCCCTTGGATCTTGCCCTTCACGCCTGCGCCGGCCCGGAGGGCTCCCAGGTGCAGTACTACTGTGGACGAAAGTGTGCAGTCGAAGCCGTCATGGGCTGGATGGACAGATTGCATTGCTCGCATTGGCTGATTTGAAGAGAGCAATTTTGATGGACTCGAGAGGACAGAACCGTATCCCAGTCGATTACTGTTCAAAAGATTCCGTTACTTGAAAAGAGCTGCGAGATATCGATTCAACGCCTCCTGCTCCCTCGGTTTGAGCTTTAAAAATTTCACGCCGAAATATTTGTTCTTGATGGTCCATCCGACAATTCCGTCGTCGATGACGACGGGCTGCGTTTGATCAAAGAGTGAAAGGCGTAATGTCAAAGAGGCCCCTAACGGGGGAGTCACGCGACTGTCGATCTTACAGCCACCAGGTGAGACATCGTACAATGTACCCGTACCCTGAACCTCTCCTGAAAAGGACACGGTCACGGGGGAGAAGGAAGCGGTCGCAACACGAACATGTTTCCGACGTTCCATGGTGTCCTCCTGATTAGCCAATAGCGAATGTGCTCATCCTGATGGCAGAGCCCCTTCACGCCTCAGTGTGGGCGTATCCGTCAAGGCCCGTTTCGGACTCGTGCCGGGCGGCAAAATACCGAAGAGGCCCGATGATGTCATTAGACTGCTTTCCATCAAACGTTGTGCCGTCATATCAGATGCCATGACAGGCTATCACGACCCTGCCGATAATCCTATTCTTGTTCTATTTCTCCATACTTCGACACGAACCTCATGCCTGACGCTTCCGCGGCAATGCCGATGAGTCAGGATGCGCCGCCTTGGAATGGCTCGCCAAGGCCTTCGGTTCGAGAAACAGATTGAGGTGTTCGGGCTGGACGGAACCATCGCGTATACGCAGATGCGCCTCAACCACGGGCGTGATTATGCTGAAACCGGCGAGACACGACGAACGAGGATGACAAGCTCGGGAGATTGGCGGATTCGTAGATTCGACCAGACGACGGCCGGTACTATGGCTTCTCCTCCGAGTTAGATCAGTCTACTAGGAGAAATCCGCGGCGCCGCCAGGACCCCTGATGAGTGTGAAGGAGCGCCGGGGGTACATTAGCGCGAAGACGGAGATCACTTATGTCCTGCGGGTGCGCTGACTGTGTTCACGCAACACACTCGCTTCAATCCGCTCCACATCCCCGGTCGGCACATAAAACGTTTGCCACCGCCGACAGCGAGCACACAGCCCAAGCCCTTGATGGGTGTGCCAGACCGCCCAATACGACCAATGCGACGGCGGCCGAACATGGCCAAAAAGCCAACAGAATAAGCGTTTCATCGATCAAGTTCTCCTTGGTCTCCGATCAACCTGCATGAAGTTTCCTTCGAGGGACCTCATGCCAAGTAGTGTTTGTCGAGGCGCTCCGCTTGCAATCGCATCACATAGCGAATGAGTGCCTCTCGATGACCCTGGCTGATTTCGATGAAGGCGGCGCCGATATGGAGCCCATCGTTTTCGTGCTCTAATCGCCGGCGACTCACGACTCGCGCCTTAGCGCGGATCAGTTCATTCTCCGATACGGCAATGGTGAGCGCAAGAATATCTCCGGGTTCATACTGGCTATTGGTGTGAAACCCTATCCCTCCCCCACTGATATCGATGCTCATGGGAGCCAATGGGGCCTCATCCTCATCCTGCTCGCGTCGAATGGTAACAGGCAGCACCGTCCTGATTCGGTAAAAGTTTCGCCTATCGCGAGACATATTCCGTGCTACCTCAGGTGGCCTCTCCCATTCCTACAGTATAGAGATGTGGCGCAAAGCGTGCCATATCGATAACCCTGCTGCTGACTAGGTGGCCGAAACACGGAAATAAAGAGGGGTGGCGCGACGTAGAGTCCCAAAAGAGCACAATCTATTTCTTTTCTTTGATTCCCTTCTTTTGCTTGACCTGGGTCGAGAGGCTGATCGTGCAGGCTCGGCGCACCGACAAGCGCAAGGCGGCCTCGTTGAATCCGTTTATGAAGTGGTTCCGTAACTTGATGCTATCTTTCTTCAACAACTCGGCGCGAACCTAACGGGCTGGGCGTACTCTACAAGGTAGACTGCGACGAAAAAAGGTGGTGCGAGGCCGAGAAGTTGGAACTACTGAGAAAACCGTGTTCGATCCTAGGCGCGATAGCCAGATTCCATATGAATAACAAACTACTACAACAGATCTTTTGAGCAACTCATCGCAGCCGTGTTGTCGGCTACTGCATTTGGCGCTCCTTGCAAGATCTGAGTTCGACTTCAGCGAAGGGCTAAAACTAAACCGGTCGCTATG
>JBOHOS010000782.1:0-3311 GCA_050731295.1 Nitrospiraceae bacterium
GTCTCTTGCTCCGTGAGAATGCCTTTTCCTTCACAACCGACCAGTTCCACCTTAGAGCCGGAAGCTCCTGAGCAGGACGCTATCTTTGAGTCTCTCCGCCCATCCTACTTTCGAACTGCGTCTTTGAACGCGGAATTGTGCATCATTTCTACCAAAAGCCGTTCGATATTCTAGCGCGAGGGGTTGAAAAGAGGAATTGGGGTGAGTGACGGGTCTCGAACCCGCAACCTCCGGAGCCACAGTCCGGCGCTCTAACCGTTGAGCTACACCCACCACCCGGAGTTGTTGGAAGGAGAGTCGTGGCGGAAAGGGCCCATGTTAACAAATGGGCGAAGTCGCTCGCAATACTCTCTCTCGGGGGATAGAGCAGTGCGCGAGTGGGCCGATCAACTCTGATGCCCTGCTACCCTCGCATCAAATGCGGCCTGCATTTCGGCCACAAGACGGTCAGCCGCCTCTCGCGGATCGACGGCATCTCGGATCGGCCGCCCGACCACGAGGTAATCGGCGCCCGAGGTGATGGCGGCGGTCGGTGTGCTGACCCGGGCATGTTCATCACTGCCCTCTTCGGTCGGCCGGATGCCCGGTGTGACAATACAGAAGTCGTGGCCGACTTTCCTGCGGATCACCGCCGGTTCCTCGCCTGAGGCGACCACGCCATCGAAGCCGACTTCGGCCGCCAGCTGCGCTCGGGCCACCACGAGATCGGCCACGTCCCACTGAATGCCCATGTCGCGCAGGTCGGCGGCGTCGAAATTGGTCAAGACCGTGACCGCCAGCAATTTCAGCCGGGACTGATGCGGGCCGGCCGCTCCCCGTCCCTCGACGGCGGCTCGGAGCGCCTTTCGATTGGCATGCACGGTGAGGAACTCCACGCCCATGCCGGCGGCCTTTGCCGTAGCGCGCTTGACCGTTTCTTCGATGTCGAGAAACTTCAGATCGAGAAAGACGCGCTTGCCGCGCGCGATCGCCCGCTCGACCATCTCGGGGCCGGCTGCGGTGTACAGCTCCAGCCCGATCTTGACGAACGTGACGGCATCGCCCACGCCATCCAGCAACCGTTTCGCTTCATTACCGGACGGCACATCCAACGCCAATATCAAACGATCCCGCGCGTTGACTCTCGACATTACTGCTCCTTTTTACCCGCTGGATTACGGGTCGCGAATACACCCAGCCGTTCGACCATCCTACCGCGACAGCCGGCGGCGCCTCCCTGTTGTTGACCCCGCGCGCCCTCTTGTGCTACAAATTCCCTTCTTTTCAAGAGAAACGGAGTGCACCATGCCGGTTATACATAAATCAACGATCAAGCGGGCGCGGCAGTCCGAGAAACGCAATCAACGGAATCGGACGGTCATCAGCTCGGTCAAGAGCGTGATGAAGAAAGTGCTCAGCGCCGTAGAGGAGAAGAATGCCGACGAGGCCAAAACTTCTCTCCGTGAAGCCACGTCCGCCCTCAATAAAGCGGTCACCAAAGGGGTGATCAAGCGCAATACCGCCTCCCGCCGCGTGTCCCGCCTCGCCGCGAAGGTCAACGCGTTGGCGGCCGCACAGACCTGACGTTTGGTATCGATCGAGTGTTCCCGGCTGCCCGTGGGTTCGTAGCGTGAGGCGGACGGGCCGCGCCCTGACGTCCAGGATTCACCTTCTCTCCCTCTCGTGCGCATAGATCCAGCAGCAATCCCTCCAGCACGCGGCCAGGCGCCATCGCGCTTCCGCCTTTCAATTTCGAATCCGTCTCCAAGAACCTTCTGAACGCCGTCTTCAGGTGCGCCTCGGAGAAAAGCGCCACAAATTCTCTCGCCTTGAACGGAGGCATGCGTAAGATGCGACCGGCTTCGGATTCGCCGCGACTCTGTGTCACCAGATCCTTGGCCTTCCAGAGTTGGCGGTACTGCCAGACCAGCGAGCCGAGAATGCGCAACGGCGCCTCCCCGATTTCCAGGTTCCTCGCCACGATGCGAAGCACGCGCTCGCGGTTTCTCATCCCGATGGCCGCAGTCAGGTCGAAGACCGACGCGCCGACCTCGCTGCCTCGCACGGCTTCCACGTCGGCAGGGCCGACCGTCCGGCCATCGCCCACGTACGCCGCCAGCTTTTCCAACTCGCGTTTGACAAGAGAGAGGGACGCGCTTCCAACCAGATCTCGGAGCAGGAGCGCCGCATCTTCGTTCACGCGTATCCCGAGCCGGCCGGCTTCGGTCTGAATCCATCCCATCACCTGTTGATCCGGCAACGGCCCGCACTCTACAACGACCGCCCGCTCCTTCAGCGCCATCGCCAATTTCGTCCGGCCATCCAACTTCGGCGCGGCAAACACCAACGTCGTCATCTCGCAGGGCGACTTGAGATACGGCAGCAGCGCCTCGCCGTTACGAGCCGATAGTTTTTCCGCGCCCTTCACCAGCACGAGCCGGCGCGCGGCAAACGCCGGGACCTCGCCGGCCCGGGCGAGAATCTCCGACGCATCGCTCTCGTCTCCGTACAGGACATCGATGTTGAAATCGCCCATCCCCGCGGCGTCGTCACCCAACACCGCAGCCTTGATGCGCGCGATGGCCTGATCGCGCAGATAATCCTCTTCCCCTGAGACGAGATAGAGGGGCCCGGCGCCGGTCTTCTTGATGGCGGTGTCCAGTTCGTAGGCTTTCATCGCAGTGTCGGTGCGCGCAAGTTACTTGAGCGGAATCTCGGTCGGTATAATCGGCGCGATCGTGGCCCCCGGCGCAGCCGAGGTGCCGAAGGTGTCCAGGTGATTCTGGAACCGAGCGGCTAGATCCTGAGCCATCAGTTGGCCGGCCTGCTCCAGCGCGCGCGTCTGCAAGACGTGATTGAATTGCAGGTCTCTCGTGACGAAAAATTCCGACGAGGCGGTGACGATCTGATCCCAGATGACTTTCTTCGTGCGGTTCTCTTCCACGCTCGCGCGGACCATCACCGTGACCCGGCTTTCCAGCGTCTGATCGATGGAGAAAGCTAGAGTCGGAACGACCACCGCCACGATCTGCCCCTTGAGCACGAGATCGGAGGGCTGCGAGCCGGTCACGACCCTCGCTCCGCTTCCCGCCGCAAATTCATGGCGCGTGTACTTGGTGTATTTGATCTCCAGATTCGGCTCAAAAGACCGATTGTCGAAATTCACGATGGACATCGTCGGCGCAGCGGCTTGCGCTTGGGCTTGCGCCGCCGACCTTCCGCCGATCGTCGGCCCGGGTCCCTGCACACGGAATTGGTAGCCGCAGGCGGCGAGCGCCACCAGTGCGAAGGCAGCTAAAGCTGTAGAGAGTGCTGAGGACTGAGGACTGAGG
>JBOHOS010000783.1:0-1705 GCA_050731295.1 Nitrospiraceae bacterium
TGCTAGGAGATCTCAGAATTCCTGCGCTTCGGTTTCTGCAGGGCCAGTTGAAATTGGTCATTCTGATCGTTTGCCTGCCAACTCAGTTAGCACCAGCCTTTGATTTTAGACATGCAACCAGCGAGGGCCACGATCAAAGTTGCAATTAGTGTATGGGGCCGATCTGAGACCATAGCGCCAGCAGAAACATTCGATGCCACTTGAAAGCCGATATTTGGCGGTTTCTCGGGGCCATGATCAACCCTTCAAAAAATAGAATCCCTTGGCGTGAAATCGTTGGATTAATCCCTGCCGGCGGACATGCACGGCGGATTGATCCACTCCCGTGCAGCAAAGAGTTGTTCCCAGTAGGATTTCGGCCAGCGAGCAAAGGCGGTGGTTTACGTCCCAAGGTCGTCAGCCATTACCTGTTGGAGAAGATGCATTTGGCTGGCATTACCAAGGTATATATCATCCTTCGCCAAGGTAAATGGGATATACCCAGTTATTTTGGTGACGGTTCGATATTGAATCTCAGCTTGGCGTATTTAATGATGCGTTTGCCATTTGGGGCACCCTACACCATTGATCAGGCCTACCCGTTTGTTCAACATGCACTTGTGGCCTTCGGTTTCCCTGATATCCTCTTTCAACCTGATGATGCCTTTGGGCGATTGCTGGACTGCCAGATAGCGACAAGCTCCGACATTGTCCTAGGTATTTTCATGGCACATCAGCATGAGATGATGGATATGGTGGAGGTGGATGAGGGCGGCCGAGTACATGCGATGGTCTTAAAACCTACTCAGACGCATCTGCGGTATGCCTGGATCTTCGCTCTCTGGACCCCTCTTTTTACGTCTTACCTGCACGAATTCCTCCAAAAGCGTAGAGAGGGTGATGATAACAGCAATGCCTCAAACCATGAAGAATTGTCGGTTGGTCATGTTATCCAAGCCGCGATTCGCGAGGGTGTGCGTGCCCACGCAGTGCGCTTTTCTGATCACACCTATCTGGATATTGGGACACCAGATGATCTGGTGAAGGCCATCCAGTGGGGTACTAAAGAACGGTCGTAGCTGAATCCCTTTTATCTTCTGAAATTATCTTCCCATACTGTTTTGAGGTGACGAGACATAATGGATGAATCGACGGGCATGAGCCTTCAAAAGCGATATTGAGATATAAGAAGTAGTCACTTGATTAACAAGAGCGATAACTGCGGAATACAAGACATGGGGCTACGTATATGAAAAAGGCATTGATCACTGGTATTACCGGACAGGACGGTTCTTATCTGGCTGAGCTCCTGCTCTCGAAAGGCTATGAAGTGCACGGCATTATTCGACGCGCTTCAACATTCAATACGGGACGCGTTGACCATCTCTACCAAGATCCGCACATTAACGGGATGAAATTATTTTTGCATTACGGCGATATCGCTGATTCCACCAACCTTATCAAATTGCTCTACCGTATTCATCCTGAAGAGGTTTATCACCTCGCCGCGCAAAGCCATGTGCGCGTTAGTTTTGACATTCCGGAGTATACGGGCGACGTGACGGGACTTGGGACCGTTCGGATTCTAGAAGCGATTCGAGAAACGGGCCTGCGATCGAAATTTTATCAAGCGAGCAGCTCCGAGATGTTCGGCAGAGTGCAAGAGATTCCTCAACGCGAGACCACTGCGTTTTACCCGCGCAGTCCTTATGGCGCAGCGACAGTC
>JBOHOS010000784.1:0-1890 GCA_050731295.1 Nitrospiraceae bacterium
ATCCGAACTCGAACAGTGGCAAAGCCCCAAGGACATTCGTGCCGCCCTGACCGAGAATGAGATAGCCGCATCGGACAAGCGCGTGAAATACGTCACCCTGAGAACTTACGAGAAAGCCGGAGGCACCGTGAACCGGGACCTCTTCTCAACCGATGATGCCGGCATCTTCATCGCCGACACCGCGTTGCTCGCGAGGCTTGTCAGCGAGAAGCTTGAGAAGGCCGCGGTCAAAGCCCGCAGCGAAGGCTGGAAATGGGTCGAAGTTCACCCCGACTTGTCCAGCCGCACCGATGATGAAGTGCTCGCATGGGTGCACGACCATGCGAAGCCGGTCACTGCCTTCGAAAAACAGGCATGGGCGGAGCAGATCGATCGCTATCGGCCCGATGCGGCACTCGCGGAATATCGTCGGCGTGCTTACCCGGAACTTGCGGCAAGAATGGATGTCAGTTCCCTGAGTGTCTTGGATCTCATCGATATGGACGAGGGACGCTTGCCACTCCAAAGCTGAATTCTTCAGAAGCGCTGCACGAATTGAGTAAACCCTTCAGCAGAGCAAAGAGCCGAAGGAAGTAAAGTCTTATTAGCTTTCTTACGATGACATCCTTCAGCGCTGCATTCTCCAGGGAGAGGTCGGCATACAGGCGTTTGAGCCGATTGTGCTCGTGCTCCAATTCCTTCAGCCGCTTCACGTCCGAAGCCTCCAACCCGCCGTACTTCGCCGTCCACTTGTAGTACGTCGCCGAGCTGATGCCGTACTGTCGCCAGATCTCGTTGACCGGGCGACCGGCATCCGCCTCGCGGAGAATCGCGGCAATTTGGTTTCGGTGAACTTGGACTGGCGCATGGGAACCGCCTGGCTAGGGGTGGCTATTGTGCCAGAAAGTTTCCTGTCAGGCTGTCACAAATTACAGGGAGCTTACACCGGTACGCGAGGCATCCTCGACAGATCAGAAGATGGGCGGCTAAAGCAAGCCGCATACGCACCGGCAGAGCGCGATCCATCGACTCGGAGAGGAGGCGGGCGGCATCCTGACAGGTCGGGGTGATATAAGCGAGAAATGTGGTGATCAATATCCTATTCCAGTCGTCAACAGACGGATTCGATAGACGGCTTCACTCGCCGTAATGAACAAGCTGTGGCCATCTTCGCCCCACGCGACGTTGGAAGTCGCCTTCCCTGTTTCGATGGTGCCCAGCAATGTCCCATCCGGAGCGATTACGCTCACCCCGCCGGACCTGCTTCCGAAAATATTGCCGGTCCGGTCAACTTTGAAGCCGTCCGGAGCAGAAAATGGATATTCGCGTTGGCGGGTCGCATCAGACAAGACTCGCCCGTTCCCGACGGTGCCGTCCGCGTTCACGTCATACGCCAACCAGGCTGGGCGATCGGGATCGTCATCGGAAACATAGAGAATCGTCTCGTCCGGTGAGAAGGCGATACCGTTCGGAGCTTTGATGTCGGCAATCAGCCGTGTGACGGTTCCTTCTTTTGACAACCGATACACGCCCTGCACCGGAGCTTTCTCGGGATCATCGAAGCCTTTGGGAAGACCGAAGGGCGGATCGGTAAAATACAAGTCGCCGTTCGACTTGAACATGAGATCGTTAGGGCTGTTGAACCGGTAGTAAACCATAGCCACGTCTTTCCCGGGTTGAACGATGCCCGGATACCTGTGCTATATGTCTTCAAGGTTCGGGAAAAAAGGCACGATGCTGTCCCGCTAGGATGCGGAGATCGCCCGGCTCGAGGGCGAGAGTGCCAGCCGCAGAAAGTTGATGAGACTCGTGAGGCGCAACTCCCATTCCGCGCTGACGAAGCGGAACCGTATGGAGATCTAGCAAGACGCGGCCGAATTTTATCCCAGCCTTGATGAAGGACATGAGGGC
>JBOHOS010000785.1:0-3109 GCA_050731295.1 Nitrospiraceae bacterium
ATATGGGTGAAATGGGGTCTCGCATACCTCAACGCTTTTGCTATCTACCATGTGTAGGAGGGATAAATAATCGCGCGGAAGGCAGTTTTATTTTTTCATTCAGCCATCGGTACGCAACGGTCATACACTTTACACCTTCAATACCATTAACCTCTAAACGTAATCGTTCTAGCGCCAAAGCAGGCGATACAGTGACTTCCTCTCAGGGCATTAACCGTACGGAGTTGGCAGCCACAGGTAACGATCAAATTAAAGTCCACGACATGAACATAAAGGAGGAAAGATAATGGTTAGGCGAGTATCCGAACAGATAAAGTACCGTATCGTTCCAGATACTTAGCATTCCAGACTTTCATTTGCACTCCGTCCGGTTCTTCGGTGCAGAGAGCAACAATCGTCTTGTTTCCTGCTTCTTATATTCCTAGCCCTCTCACTCTCCAATGCTGCATCGATAAGGCAATTCTTTTGCATTGGCAGTGCAACAGAAGTCTACAAAGAGTATGCCGGAGGTAGAACGATGGAGCCAATTTTGACGATAAGCGAAACCATTTCACGTGGATCCAAAAGGAAAGATATCGTTCGGCTTGTTCAAGAATGGCTGAATCTCCACGGGTCCCGCATCAGCATTGACGGGGAATTCGGTCCCGCCACCGAAGCGGCTGTTAAGGAGTTTCAAGAAGGCAGATGACCTTTTCTTCTCTGACCATGCCCATGCAGCATGCCTTGGCAAAGACCGATCTTGAAACGGACAACGTCTATGATTTGCTCATCGCATATGCCAAACAGCATGTACAAGCCGAAGCGCGTGAAGTGGGAGGGGCCAATTGTGGCCCGTGGGTTCGCCTCTATATGGACGGTCATGACGGTGAAGATGCGTTATGTGTTGCGGCTTTGTCAGATTCTGTCTCGAACAGGCCTTTGGCACCTCAATCAAAGCGCTCCTATGATCAAAACATTCTCGTGTGACCGGTTTGCTGAATGGAGTGATCAGCGCGGGTTCCTTGTAAGGGGGGAGTCTGGGGACCTTAGCGTCATACGCCCTGGCCATCTCTTTTTGGTCCGCAAGACAACCACGGACTGGACTCACACCGGCATTGTGACAAAAGTGTTCAGCGACTACTATGAAACCATAGAAGGCAATACCAACGATGAAGGCAGCCGTAATGGGTTTGAAGTATGCGCCAGGAAACGAAGGTATGGGCGCTTGGATTTCATTGTGGGAAACCGTGATGGCGAGCACATTGAGTGCTCAGAAACCGTTAAGGATCGTTAGGAGACCCATTTTTGAGCAGGTGAACAATGAATCTTGATGAGGAACCATTGCAAGACGTCCAACGGGAGCGAAGACGACAAGGATTGGAATTTTAATAGGGAAAAGCAATTGAGTGAAGTCAAAGGAGGGACTGGCCCCAGGTATCGCGAAGAAAGTTCCATACACTTATTAACCCTACGTGCGTGACAAGACGTACGTTTCACCCCATAAGGAGAGGCAATCATGGCACTAGTCGAACCGAGCGTAATGCTTAACTCGATCATGGGCAAGCTTTACAACATTCTCACCAATGGCGATGACACCGTGCCCAAGTCCGAAGACAACTTCTTTAGCTGGGCCACACCCGGCATACCCATTGAACCTAGCGACTTTGATTTTTTGTCGCAAGGACTCACCGGCGTCGTCAAAAAAGCTGCGCTGGACGAGATACGGGCGGGAGCCGGGGAGGGAACCAAGGTTGAGTTGGATCCGGCATTGTTGGAGTCGCTGCGTGCGCAAGATACCGCAAAGCTTTACATGCAGGCGGAGAACTTTTCACGACTCGTCGATTTTGTCCCGGATTGTGCCGTTAATACGAACGGTCAATTTGCTGCGATGAGTATCATGAACAACGAGGGAACGTTATCGGACCGGTATGAGTACATCCTGCGCATGAGCCAGGTTATGGAAATGGAGTTGCCCGAGGAGACGAAACAGAAAATCGAGAAATTCCGCGGCTTGTTGGCCGTCACGAAGACAAAAAAGGATCTGATAGACGATACCGAAATACAGGTAATTGAACCCAGCCCGATGGTGGTCGCGTACAATCAGAAGATGGGTGAATACGAAAATGCGGCTCTGGAGTACAATTCCCGCCGTATCGATGCGCTGACCGCCGATAATGTAAAGGCCGTTCATTATTGGGGGATCAACGCCAATATCCTGCGTAACAAGGTGAAGGCTGCGATGGCGGAGTGGGTGAGTAATGGCTACAAGAATGACTATGAACGGATCTCGGCGTTCATCGATCAGGTCATGCAGCGCGATATGTCGTTGCTTAAGCAACAATACAGGGATGATCTGGACAAGGCCAGACTTACCGGTCTGGCTTCCGGCAGCGACTTTTACTTTACCTCGCTCGTACCTGGAAATTTCATGAATGCTGGGGGGTGGACCGAGTTTGGTTTCAGCTCGTCCGACTTCAACAATTCCACAAATTCAAGCTACAGCCTGAAACGCTCTAAGACCAGCGCTGCAGGGGGATGGCTCGGGATCTTCGGGGGAGGAGGAACAGCGAGCAGCGCCAGCGGCCAATCAGAATCCCATGTCAAGTTCGACAGCAGTCATTTCAGTATGAATTTCAAGATCACCCAAGTCCCCATCGTGCGTCCCTGGTACAGGACCTCTTTCATGGTCAGCAAGTTGTGGCGGTTCGACGAGAACAACCCGGAAGCAAAAGGCGAAATGGTCAGCACTGGTGGCAAGACCCCGACAGGCAAGATCCCAGCGTATCCTACGTCGCTGATTGCTATCAAGGATCTTACGATATCCTTCCGCAACAGCAGCGGCTTCTCGGATATGGCACAAAGCTGGAAGAGCTCATCGGCGAGCGGCGGCGGGGCCTTCCATCTAGGTCCATTTCATTTTGGCGGTTCGCATGGCCGCAGTTCGGCTAGCGGAGAGCGTTCATCCCAGTTTCATTACGACGCCCAGAAACAGGAAATGAAGATACCGGGCACGCAGGTGATCGGGTACAAATGCCATATCATGCCAAAATCGCCGGACCCGCTTCCCAGCATTACCAAGTGGGTGTGAGGGCAGCAGTCCTTCCGGAAGAAGTTTGCGTCGGTCATTGAC
>JBOHOS010000786.1:0-9531 GCA_050731295.1 Nitrospiraceae bacterium
GCGGTGTACTGGCCGGTCGTCAGGATTTTCACGGCCAAGAGCCGGATCGATTCTTCCTGATCATTCAAAAATGTGATGAAACGATCGGCGGCGCCGCTCGGGCAGAGAATGCGGAGCGTCCTGAGCACTTCTTTGCGGACGCGCATGTCTTGATGGGCAATCAGCGGTTCAAGAGACTTGCTCAACTGCGGGTTGTTGACTTTGCCGATGATGTACACCAGATTCCGCACGTAGTACCAGCGTGAATCAGCCAGGCCCCTGACCAAGGGCGACGGATTCTGCTTGGCCAGCTCCGTGAGCACCTCGCAGACCATCAAGCGATGGGGCTTATGTTTCAAATTCGCCACCAGAGCGCAGAGTAACGGCATGGCAGCCGGTTTGAGCATCAGGAGCAAAGCCTGCAAGTCATCGAGTGGGCAGTCCGGATCGGCATTGAGGCCTTCCTCGATGGTTTTGATCCGCTCGGGCCTTCCCAGGGCATCGAAGAGACCGGCCAGTTTTGTCCTGTGCTCGTCCGAGAGATTCGGACAAAGGTCTTGCGACTCGTGGAGCAGGCTCACGATCGTGTTGAGTAGTTTCCAATTACCTTGTTTGGTCAACGTCTCGAGGATGTCCGCGAACAGGTCCAGCAGCTTCGAGAGCAGGGGACTGGATTGTTCGCTGGCTAGAATAGCGGTCAGCATGTCGAGTAGGTAGGTGATATCATCTCTGCTCGATTCCGCCTCGACTTCATGGGTCAGCTTCTGGAGTTCTTGGGGCGTGACATCGTAGCCGACGAGGGTGGATTGGTTCTGGGGACCTCCGGCTGGCCCCTCCTCCTTGGTGCCGCGAGAGGTTTCGGTGGAGGCGACCTGCCGTAAACTCGACACGGGACTATTCAGGGTCTTCGTGTCCTGCGGCATTAGGAAATCAGCCAGATCTGAAGACTTCAAGATCTCTTCAGCGGTAACAAATGAGATGGTCGACAAGTTCTTTTCCCACAGGCGCGTTACGATGTCATCGTCCGACACCTCGGGATCGTACGTGCCTCCCAATGCTTCCAGCAAACACGACAGTTCGCTCTGACTGAGACCTTTGTGCAAGGTGAGCTCGCGAATGCCGTCTGCGTGGAGCTTAAAGGCGAGGTTCTCCGTCGGCGAGGAGGATAGGTACACCGAGTGCCCTTTGTAATAGAGTTCGGAGCGCTGAACTAAGAACAGCAAGGTGTCGTACCTGTCGAGATGAGCGGTCAGCTCATGATAGAGCTGCTGAGAAAATTTTTGGGCGACGGGATTATTCGGGCCGTAGGTGCGAGAGGTTTTAAAGCTCTTATCCAGCAACGTCAGGAGCTGGCGGATGGCCGGCAGTTCCGGTACGTCTTGCTCGGCGGCTTTGAGCGAAATCCGCTGTCGCAACGTCCCCGCCTGGGCGGCCTCAGGCGTCGGGTTGTCGACCTTTGAATCCAGCATCGTCTGTTCTGAAAGGAACCCGGGGCGAATGGCGTTCAGAGATGATGAGTCAGGCCTTCGAGAATCCTTTTGGACTGTGAAAAGTGTCCCCCCTCCTGTCGAATTTGTCAATCAAAACAGGGCACGATACAATCGTTCTTCACTGTTCGGCAGGAAGAAAAGGAATGGAACAGACGGCTGATCCTCCGCTCATCATCTGTTTCGGCGATAGCCTGACCGCCGGCTACCAGTCTCCGACCCCGGCATGTCCCGTACTGCGCGAAACGCCCTATGGCGTGCGCCTGCAAGAACGGCTGGGGTCGAGTGCCCGTGTGGCGGTGAGTGGAGTCTGCGGCGAAGTGACCGGGGAGATGGCGTTGCGCTTCCCATCGGATGTCTTGGCGCGCCGGCCTGATTCCGTCGTCATCCTGGGAGGAACCAATGATCTCGGCGGGAATGCCGAGCCGTCGGAGATCATGCGCAATCTTCTTCACATGTACGGGCAAGCGGTCGCCGCAGGAATTCGGCCGGTCGCCGTCACCGTTCCGTCCATTCGCATCGAGGCGAGCACGAAAGCGAGCCACCAATTTTTGCGCGATCATCTAGCACGGCGCCAGGCCCTCAATTCATCGATCAGTGAGTATTGCGCGCAACAAGGGATTCCGTGTGTCGATCTCTTCACTGCCACCGTGGAGAAAGACACCCTCTGTTTGGCGGCGCCGTTTTCGAACGACGGCTTGCATCTGACGACGGACGGCTATGCCACGCTGGCCGACCTGTTGTACGAGCAGGTGTTTGGTTCGCGCTTCCGGCCTTTTCAGGCCGGACAGCGCAACGCGTCATGGCAGTCCTACAGACCGTGATTAAAGACGTCACCGACCATGAGTTTGATCGGGTGATTGAACGCGCCGCGACGCCGGTCCTGGTGGAGTTTTGGCAGCCTGGCTGTGGAGGGTGTCACGCTCTCATGAAGGAACTCGAAAAGATCTATGAAGAGACAGGCTCGCGCCTTCTAATCCTGAAGATGAATGTGCAAGAGAATTATCAGATTCCGGCGGAACTGGAAGTTTCTTCATTGCCGGCATTGGCCCTCTACCGAAATGGGCGCTTCGACCGTTTCATCGGAGGAATCGGAAAGAAGGCTGAGATTCTGAAGCAACTGAACCTGTCGCCGGACGACCGCTGAATCGTTCTCGCTCCGATCGAACCGCTTCGTTTCGAGCCGCTACAAGATTCGCCACTGACGCCCGTCGCTCTGAATGAGATGATCGGCTTCAACCGGTCCCCATGTGCCGGCCGGGTATTGCGCCAGCCCTTTCGTCTCTGCCGCCTTCCAGCCATCGAGGATCATGGTGATCCAGGCCCACGAGGCTTCCACGGAATCTCGACGCATGAACAAGGACGCATCACCGACCATGACGTCGAGAAGCAGGCGTTCATACGCTTCCGGAGAGGGAATTCCGAAGGCGTCGCGATAGGTAAAATTCATTTCGACGGGGTGGGTCTGGGCTTTAGAACCTGGCACTTTCGAGATCACGCGCACGGAGAAGCTTTCTTCCGGCTGTATCCGCAAGGTCAAGACGTTCGGAGCCTGATGGGCTTTGGCGTTGAACAGGATTTGAGGGATCTCTTTGAATTGCACGGCCACCTCGCTGGCTCGTTTGGGCAATGCTTTGCCGGTTCGCAAGTAAAAGGGGACTCCCGCCCACCGCCAATTCTCCACGAACACTTTCAGCGCGACATAGGTTTCCACGGTGGAGTTCGGCTTGACGCCGTGCTCGCGCCGATAATCGGGCACGTCCATGCCATCCGCGTGGCCATGACTGTACTGGCCGCGGACGGTGTAGCGTTCGACATCGCATTCCTGAATAGGACGGAGACACCGTAACGCATCGATTCGCGCATTACGGACCACATCAGGGTCCAGCGAATAAGGCGGCTCCATCGCGATCAGGCACATGAGCTGGAGCAGATGGTTCTGCACCATGTCCCGAAGCGCACCCGATCCCTCATAGTAGCTCGCACGAGTCCCGACGCCTTCGGCCTCACTGACCGAGATCTGAACGTGATCGATGTATTTATGGTTCCAGACTGGTTCGAAAATACTGTTGGCGAAACGCAAGACCAAAATATTCTGGACGGTTTCCTTGCCCAGATAGTGGTCGATCCGAAAAATTTGCGACTCGTCGAACACGGTTCCCATCATCTCATTGATTCGGCGGGCGGAATCAAGGTCGTGTCCGATCGGCTTTTCCACGATAATCCGACAAAAAGGATGCGAGGGATCGGGAGGATGAACCATCCCGGCCTGTTGTAATCCTTGGCACACGGCTGTGAAGGAAGCCGGCGGAATCGCGAGATAGAAAATCCGGTTGGCCGGGAGCTTGAGATCGGCTTCAATTTTCTCCACCCGCGCCTTGATCGTCGAATAATCGTTGGGATCGTCGGTGGCCGCGGGCTGATAGAAGAGGCGGCGCTCGAAATCCGCCCATGCGTTTTCATCCAAAGCTTGCCGAGAATACGTAGCCACACCTTCGCGGGCCATGGCTCTGAAGTCGCGATCGTTCAGAGAGGTGCGCCCGCATCCCAGCACGGAAAAATCCGAGGGCAGCATGCGATCGAGCAAGAGATTGTACAGCGCAGGAAGTAATTTGCGGCGGGCCAAATCACCGGAGCCGCCGAAGATGACGACGGTGCACGGTTCAGGAGGAAGGCTTTTCCCTGTCGCCACTCCCGCGTCAGGCTCTCGATGCGGCTCCCACATGTCGGACCCCCTTCGTCTCCGGCCGATCTTATCGCCGCACCGTATGACCGCCGAACGCGTTGCGCAGGGCGGCCAGCATCTTCTCCGCAAACGACTCCGTTTGACGTGAGCGAAAGCGCGTAAAGAGCGCCGTGGTCAGTGTCGGGACGGGCACGTCCTTTTCAATCGCATCCATGATCATCCATCGCCCTTCGCCGGAATCCTGCACATATCCCTGCAGCTTCTCCAATCGCGGGTCTTGCGCCAAGGCGCCGGCCGCCAATTCGAGAAGCCAGGAACGGACCACACTTCCGTGCATCCAGAGCTGCGCGATCGTTTCAAGGTCCAGCCGATACTCGCTCTTCGACATCAATTCGAACCCTTCCGCATACCCCTGCATCATGCTGTATTCGATTCCGTTGTGCACCATTTTGACGTAGTGCCCGGCCCCATGACCGCCCAGATGAGCCCAACCAGACTCAGGCGCGAGCGTCTGAAAAATCGGACTCACGCGTTTCACGATCGCGTCATCTCCGCCGACCATCAGACAATAGCCGACCGACAGGCCCCAGATGCCGCCGCTGGTGCCCACGTCCAGGTAGTGGACGCCCTTTGATTTCAGAGCTGCGGCGCGCCGCACATCGTCGTGGAACTGTGTATTGCCGCCGTCGATAATGACATCGTCCGGTTGAAGGGTGGCGGCCACGGCATGCACGGTTTCCTCGGTGGGGGAGCCCGACGGGACCATAATCCAGACGGCGCGCGGAGCGCGTAATTTGGCAATGAGATCCTCCAGCGACAAGGCCCCCGTACAGCCTTGCTTCTCGGCTTGTTTCACGGCGTCTGAATTCCGATCAAACGCGACGACCTCGTGACCGCCCCGTCGCAGACGGGTCACCATATTCAGCCCCATTTTGCCCAAACCGATAAAGCCTATGTGCATACAACCCCTCTTTCTGCGCCGTGGGTGACAGGGTGCGCGCTCTTGCGCAGTTGCGCCGATTCTAACACACAGGCGTGCGATGAACACCCCAGCATTCGAACCCTCTACTCATCGAGGCAATCAAGGCTTGATGGGATCCCGAGGTCGTGGATCGACAGAAAATGGCGTACGGCGCCCGGATACAATTTCCGACCCGCGACTAGTGAGGCCAATCCATCGAAGTCCGCGTTGAGATGAGTCGTGATCACGTCCACGACCGATGTGCTCTGGTATGAAATCCGCCTCCGCGTGTTCAACCGAGGCGGCGAGTCACATTCTCACAAGGTCGGCGGTCAGGAAGCAGAAGGAAAGGTGCCCGGAGAGGACCCGGCTTTAATCGACACGAGGAGGATGGGGAATATCCTTGAACACGAGATGGGCGAGCTGCCGACTCAGCGTCAAGCGTTCTGTCAACGTGGGGGCGGTCATCGCGCGATCGAGCAGATCGCCGACCGCGGCATCCCGTGTCGAAATAAAACGCAGCAGATCGGTCGGGGACGTGAGCCAGTATCCCTTCAGGCGAAAGAAGGCCTGGAGGAGGTCGTCCAGAAAGAGATTCAGGAGGTATTGGGCGGTGGCCGGTTGATGGCTGAGATCTTCCGCCTTGCCCAGCCGGTGAAAACAGTCGGCTTTCAGATGGATCTTTTCATTCATCCCGGCTGGCGGTGGACCTTGTCGAAAGCGCTGCCCGGCTTTCTCCACCAATTTGGCGCCGACCGCCTCATGATCGAGTAGAACGCGTCCCTTTCGCAGCAGCGGAGCGAGACGGAGCGCGTGCGGCATCTCCTGTTCGACCGCGGTCTGGCTGCGATAGCGGATATGGATCAATCGATTTGAAACTCGGACGATGTCTTCTCCCTCGTCCTGTCCCTTCACCAGCACGATGAAGTTGAGGTCGCTATGAGCGGTCAGCCCTCGTCGGGCACCGGAGCCGACCAGAATCACCGCCAAGAGATCGGCCCCGCGTCTGCCGCGGACGTACTTGAGCGCCGCCGTCAGGATATCCTCGGTCCCGGGAGGGTCCGGCAGTTCCGGCGGCGGCGGCGGCTCGGGAATCTCCAGGAGTTCCGCTTGCAATTCTTCCCGGGTCGGCAGATCGGGCAGTATGTCTTCCGGCGGTCGGTTCATAAGCATCGACATGCAGTCGCTCTACCCGCTATCTGACGGCGGTAATCCGTGCTTCCAGTGCGCTCAGGTATTGGTCGAATGGCACATCGGCATCGACCACAATTTCAAGTTTTCCGTTCGGCAACTTCCGGACCGTGCCCGGGCTCTCGGGCGAGAGCGGAATTTCAACCCACTCTCTGGAGAGTCCCAACCGATCGGTCACGTCGAGGATCGCGGAAATTTGTTGAAAAGAAACCATCTGCAGCATGGGAATTTTCCAATCACGAACACAAACGAGTCGCATTTTAGAGGCGGCACGGTCATCCGTCAACCGTCGTGTCCGCCGATCACGAGAGCACGGACGAGAATATCTCTCCGGCCCGTTCAATGTCGGACGCGCCGATATCCAGATGCGTCACGGCACGGAAACTTCTGGGTCCGACGGCGTTGATCAGGACGCCTCTGTTTTTTAACGCCGCCAAAACCTCCGCTGAAGAGCGCCGAGAGTCCGTCACATCGAAGAGAACAATATTCGTCTCTACATGGAAGGGATTCAAATTCACCTGCGGAATTTTCTGAAGCAGCTCGGCCAACCGGCGGGCATGCTCATGGTCGTCCTTCAGGCGGGGGATATGGTGCTCGAGCGCGTAGATTCCCGCGGCGGCCAGGATACCCGCCTGCCGCATGCCGCCGCCATACATTCGGCGCAACGGCCGCAGTGTTTTGATCGTGGCGTGATCAGCCGCAATCAGCGACCCGACCGGCGCCCCTAGTCCCTTCGAAAGACAAAACGAGACCGTATCGAAATGCCGCGCATACTCCGCGGCCGGCACTCCGGTCGCCGTCACGGCATTGAAGAGTCGCGCGCCGTCGAGATGCATCGGGATGTGATGCACGCGGGCGATCGCGTAAATCCGCTGGATGGTCGCGAGCGGATAGATCGAGCCGCCGCCGCTGTTATGGGTATTCTCCAGGCAGATCAGCGCGGTGGAGAGGCTGTACGGGTCCCGCGGGCGAATCGCGGCTTCGACCTGCTCCGGCGCGACGATGCCCTGGTCTCCGACGATCCAATGGAACTGGACGCCGGACAGCGCCGCGGCGGCCCCATGCTCGTAGCGGACGACATGCGATCGACTCTCGACAATGACTTCATCGCCGGGTCGTGTATGCACGCGAATCGCCAGTTGGTTGGCCATGATGCCGGTCGGCACGAAGAGAGCCGCTTCCTTGCGCACCAGCGCCGCCGCCATGTCTTGCAACCGATTGACCGTCGGATCTTCTCCATAGACATCGTCACCTACCGCAGCGCATGCCATCGCGTCGCGCATGGCCGCCGTGGGTTTGGTGACGGTATCGCTTCGAAGATCAATCATCGTTCGCCCTCGAGGCTTCGTCGATCCTCGAACTTATAGCACTGCCGGTTGAGGACGGGAAAGATCGAGAAAATCGGCGTGTTGAACGGAACCAGGGCGCTCGTCATCCCAGGAAGCAGTTGGAGGTGCATGTTCACGAAGTTAAAGCTCAGCCCTTCTTGCCACGGGCGGTTGCCGACCTGCGCGTAGGCAGGGACTTTTTCCGTCGCGTAGGTGCGGGTCAACAGCCCGGCCGCGCCTTCGAGGCCGTATTCGTGCAGATCGGGCGCGCCTTGAATCAGCAGCGAGACGAACGCCGGATCGAACCAGATCTTGAAATTACAGGCCACCTGGATATACGGACCCAATGAATTGGTGCCGTCCAGAAAGGCGCGGGCCAAACCGATTTCGGGGGGCATATCGTCCGGCAAGGGACGTTCGACCGTTCCCAAGTCGGATTCCTTCACCGGTGAGACCGAGACGAACAGCAGATGGGGATCATCAAGCGGAATATCAAGCACGGTATCGTCATAAAAACTACAGAGCCTTCCCATCTCATACCGCAAGGGAAACGAATAGCCCATTTTGGCGTACCAGATGCGAAGCGCGCCTTCAAGCGGATCGTCCGGCGTGCGGCTGATTTTCAGATCAAACGGCAGCAGGAGATGAAACACCCCGGTTCTCGCACTCATGAACGGCGCGCACGCTCCCGCGAATTCCTTCTGAACGCTGGCGTTCTCCGGCTCGAACTTACGTGTGGGCCCGGAAAAATTCTGCGCGACCTTGGCTTCTTTCGTCAGCTTGAACTTGTTCTGGTAATAGGCCGCGGCTCGTTTCTGAGCCGTCTGCAGAAAATAATCGGGCAGATCAGTTTCGATGATCATGCGCTGTTTGTCGAACGAGGGCGGAGCTGCCGACGCGCGCCCTGTCCGCATGACGTCGTTGTAGAGGTCCCATTCGGCTGACGTCTTCTGAATGTCCTGCCGAAGGTGTCGAGTGAGATCCGGGTCGGCATATTGGGTGCGGTGAAGGATCTGCGCCGCTTTCTGCAAGCATTCCAACTTGTGGTTATAGCGTTTGGGCTCCTCGGCAAAGGCGTCCGCCGTCGCCATGTACAGATTGAATTGCTCTTCCGGGGTCAAGCCGAGCTGATCCAGGTCGTGCTCTTTCAGAAAAGCCATCGCCAGCGGCCCGAAGGCCTCCGCCTTCCGAATGCACAAGGTCATGAGGTAATTGAAGTGCGCGCGGGCATCCACCGGCATCATGTCCGCATCTTAAGGGAAATCGGGTGGCGGGAACAAGCGATGGGCTCGAATTCCTCGGTCAGACCTAAGTCTTACGCCGTGTGTGTAATGGCGGCGCGCTGTGAGGACAGGCTATACGTAGGTGGCGTCACGATCGAAGTCGCAACCAGGATGGAGGGGCACATGGCCGCTGACAGAGATATCGTCGATCTGCTCAAAGAAATTCGGGATCTCATGCAGGTTTTGGTGGTGCGCCAAGGCATCGCGTCGGGAAGTCCTCTGGTCGATCTGACCAACACTTCCGAGAGACATGGCCGCTCCTGGTCGCTTCTCGCGCATCGAGAACCACTCCAGTTGGAAGAGGAGTCCGGCGACTCGCCGCTGATGTAGGAACGAAACGAGTGGGACCTGCTCCGGGTCCGATCTTCCTTGTCGAGCCGCTGCTCCTTTGCGTCTGGGGTCTGGGGTCTGGGAATCGCCGCTCTCCGAATGGAGGGTGATGATCCACGGTCCCGCCGGAGTCTAATTCTCTTTCGGGTTCCATTCGTGGTCGGCTTCGACGGCAGAGGTGAGACGGTCGAAGATATCGGGAACCGCGGCGGTGACACGGCTCCAATTTGAGATCATGGGGATGCCGAGCGGGTCCTTGAGAAACACCTCTGTGGCCATGCTGATG
>JBOHOS010000787.1:0-1926 GCA_050731295.1 Nitrospiraceae bacterium
GCTTTACCGTGAAGTCCGATGCTTCAGCGGAGACGCTGAGTGATCTGTGCAAGTATTCGCCGGTTTTCGATATCATTTCCAATCCGGTGCCGGTGTCCATTTCTGTGGAGACGAAGTGATGCCGTCGGGGAACCTAAGCCATGGAAGGAGTACACACCGGGGCTGGTCTTCATGAAGGATCAGCAGCTATACGGCTTGTCATGGCCGATCTCGACGCCTGTCTGCCGAACTCACAACGTGTCGTTCTTGCCGGCGCATCGCATGGCTTACAAATAGAGCAGCCGACCGAGTTCAATCGAGTGGTCATGCAATTTCTTTCAGCGCAGCGGTAGGTTGATTTCTTATGCGGACAGTCATAACATCGATGAAGTTGATCAGGAGGAAACCGATGGGACATGCGATGTTACATAGCGCGTATTTGCGTTTGGCAGCTCTAACGATTGGGGTGACCTGGTGCCTCACATCTATCATGGCGCCGGCTCATGCGAGCCAGAAAGAGGCATCACAAGTCGTCCCACTCTTCGACAATCTGGGGACGCTGCATCATGCCATCACGACGAGCAGTCCGCTCGCTCAGCAATATTTCGATCAAGGGCTTCGTCTCGTCTACGCGTTCAATCATGAAGAGGCCGTTCGCGCGTTCGAGGAAGCGGCTCGCATCGATCCCAATGCCGCCATGGCATACTGGGGCGCCGCGTACGCCTTGGGTCCGAACATCAATGCGCCCATGGATCGGAAACAGGAGCGGCGAGCGTACGAGGCGATTCAGAAGGCCAAAGCCCTTTCAGAGAAGGTGACTCCCGCCGAGCGCGCGTACATCGATGCGTTGGCGGCGCGCTACTCGGTATCTCCGGACGCGGATCGAAAAGCGTTGGACAAAGCCTACGCCGAGGCGATGCAAAAGGTCGCTCAGCAGTATCCCAAAGATGTGGATGCGGCCACGCTGTTTGCCGAGGCGATGATGGATCTTCGGCCGTGGGATTATTGGACGCTTGATGGCCGGCCGAATCCGGGCACCATGGAGATCGTGGACACGTTGGAAGGAGTGCTGAAGCGGAGTCCCGATCACATCGGCGCCTGTCATTATTACATCCATGCCGTGGAAGCCTGGGAACCTGCACGCGCGCTTCCCTGTGCCGAGCGGCTCCCCAGCCTGGCGCCCGGCGCCGGTCATCTCGTCCACATGCCGTCACACATTTATGTCCGGGTCGGGAAATATGACAAGGCCGCCGAACGGAATACGCATGCGGTATCGGCCGACCAACATTACCTCGAAGGCCGCCACCTCACGGGGGTGTATCCTGTCGGGTACTATCCTCACAATATTCATTTCCTGTGGGCCGCCCTGACGATGCAGGGACGCAGCAATGAGGCCTTGAAAGCCGCCCGCGATCTAATGAGCGTGGTGTCCCTTGACGTCGTTCGTCAAGTGCCGGAGATGGAATTCTTAGTTCCGACTCCGGTGTTGGCGCTGGTCCGCTTCGGACGGTGGGAGGATGTCTTGCGCGAGCCTTCACCCCCGGCTGATCTGCATTACAGCGTCGCCCTCTGGCATTACGCTCGCGGACTGGCATTAACAGCAAAAGGACAGGTCGACCGCGCCAAGGATGAACTAGCCAAGCTGGATCAACTTGCCGCCGCCATACCGGTCGAGCGAATCGTCGGACTCAATCCGGTCACGAAGGTACTGCGGATCGCCTCTCACGTGCTCACCGGACAAATCGCGGCTAAGCAGAGCCGCATCGATGAAGCGATCCAGCACTTTGAAAAGGCGGTCGGTCTTCAAGACCGGCTTCGCTACTATGAACCGCCGGATTGGTACTATCCCGTTCGCGAATCCTTGGGAAATCTGTTGCTGTCCGCCGGCCGTGCCGCCGAAGCCGAAGCAGTCTACCGGGAGGACCTGAAGCGAACGCCGGAAAATCC
>JBOHOS010000788.1:0-4426 GCA_050731295.1 Nitrospiraceae bacterium
CACCCGATCCCTGTCGCCCGAACCCCGGCTGCCTCCGCCTCCAAATAAAGAACCTGTCCGATCACACCCGTCTCCCAGAAGAGCCGCCGATAGTACCAGGCTCCATATCGGCGCAGGCTCGATTCAAACTCGGCAATCATTCCTAACGAGAATGCGCTGTCTCCGGCAATCTCTTGATGGCAGCTCACCTGTGTCGCTAAACGCCTCGCATCGCCGGCCTTGAGCAGGAAGAACGGAATATCGTCCGGGCAACCCGGCGGCGTGGCCCAGAGAAAATCGTCGTGCATGGCCGCCCGCAATACTTCGTATTGCGTCGGATCACGTACCAACATGTACAGGCCCGGCTGCAACCCATCAACCCGATGGACGAACACGGCGAGATGAATCGCGGGATTCCAGGGAACCGCATCCCAGGGCATGGGACGATCCTGCAGTGAACGATCGGCTCGCGGTAGGACCCGAGATAGCATCACCCAAAAGCGGTCGGCTGAGATGTGAGTTGCCCCATCGAAGGCCAGCGCGCTGCGGCGCTGGCGTATGATCCGCCCGGCAAGCGGCCTCCCAAGCGAGTCATTGACCGGCTCAGCCCGGCGTGACGAAACCTCGGCCGATGGGGCCGATTCGCTGAAAGTCACCTGACCTCGATTGGTTGCCGGTTTCCAGGATGCGGCCGACACGACATCAATGATCTCCCATGGGTCCGGCTTCTCTCGACTGAGCCGATTGGCTTTGCCGTACCAGATCGTGTCACGGATGGCCTGGGCGGTTTTTTCACCGATGTCGAGCGGAAGCAAACCGCGCGTCTCTGCCGCCGGCCCGGCTCGGTCACGTGTGGGTGACCAGACGACCGCGACACAATCGGGATATTCACGTTCGACTCCCGGATAGTCTTCATCCCGGTCGATGCCCAGAAGACCCGCCACCTGATCATCCCCCAGATCATCGAGCACGACCATCTTCCATCCCAGCGTCGCCGCCGCAATGCGAGCTGCCCCAATGGCATGTCCCGCGTCGTGCTGACAATAGCGGAATGCGCGCTCTCCGTACTTCCACGATTCGCGCCAGTGGATCGACGTGAAGGCCACGAAAAACGCCCCCGGCGGAAACGGCTTGATCACATCGGCGAACCATGTCTGACTGAGATCGGCTCGTCGCTCTAAAGCATGCTCTTTCGGCGCGTAATGATAGAGTCCGGGCGCCGGCGGGAGTCCGGCCAGCCCGTCAATGAGCAGGTAGCCTTCGGTGGGATGGAGATTTCCGCTCGATGGGTTGCTGCGCAACGCCCAGCGTGTCCCTCCCGCCTCTTTCCAGGCCGAAAGCGCGAGGGCGTATTCGAAAAACCGTGAGACCGTGCGAATGGTGATCGGCCGGCTATCGACCGATCCCGGTTGATAGAGATCGTCATACGCCGGGGAGCATGGCTCTTCATCCGGTGTCAAAATCGGCAATGGTACGAGAGGCGCGCCCTCGTATCGACGAAAGGGATTCGGCTGGTTTGCCCAATCCATGTATCCCAATGCGCGGGCATACCGGTTGAAGTGATGTTTGGTTTCTTGGTGATAGCCGATGACCCGCTGAATCGCGTTTGAGGGGGAATCCGTTGCGGCGATAATCGAGCCCTTCGGGGTTTCTTGCGCGCCATGAGACATGTTGGTCAGTCTACCTGCGGCCTCCTTCGAAAGTAAATTGGCGCCACGTGGATTGACCGTGAGCCGGCAATGCCGGTATTCTCGTGCCGAGAGCTTGATCGGGAGCCTGTCATGCAATTCGATCCTTCGATCGCGGCGCAAGAGTCGTTCGCCCGTGCGCAGGAAACCGGAGAACTCGGCGATGATATGGAAGCCGCCCGCGAAGCGGAAGAAGTCTTCTCATCGTCGGCGGGCCAAGAAGCCAAGACCGCCTACCAGCGCCTGCAGCGTCTCGGAGAGCGCCATCCGAATGCCAAAGCGCTCCAGGAATTTCTCATCTATATCACGTGGCAACAGGTCACCGAAGAAACGATCCCCATTCATTTCCAAAAAGGACTCGAGCTGTGCGATCGATATCTTGGCCGCTGGAAGGACGACGGCAATCTTCACGCCGGACAAATTAGGGAACTTCGCGCCTCCTTTCGAGCCGGTCTTGGACAGGATGACGACGAAGACGACGAATTCGACCAAGATACGTTCAAAGGAGGAGATTGATCGGCGCTGAATTCCCCTGTTCCATCGTGTCGGGTTCGGTTATGGAGTGACCGGACACGCGATCCAACAAACCGAATCCCTGACTTCACCATGTCTGACGAAGATAAGCACAAAGCACGCATTTTTCTTCATCGAGGCCGCCTCGGGCAGGCCCGGCAATGCTATGAGCAGGCTCTGAAGGATGATCGCTCGATCGGGGATCGCCAGGCCCTGTCGGATACACTCGGCAACCTTGGCAACGTCTGCGCCATGATGGAAGACACGGCCACCGCTGCGCGGCATTACCAGGAGGTGCTGGAGATTCAACGTGAAGAGCGGAATGTGAATGCAATCGGACAGACCCTGGTCAACCTCGGTAACCTGCACGTCGAGTCCGGCAAAGCTGAGCAGGCCCGGGCCTATTATCTGGAAGCCCTGGACCTTCTCCAACCGCTCGACGACCACCGGGCCATCGGCATCTTGTATGCGAATGTGGCCCTGCAAGAGACGGCGGTCGGCCATTTCGAAGAGGCCATCCACTATTTCAAGAAGGCCCTGGAACGGCACCGCAGGGTCGGCGATGAGGACGGACTCGCCGCTACGTATAGCCAGCTTGGAAAGACGTTTCTGCTGGCCGGCCAGGCACCCGAGGCCGAACGATGCTTGAACAATGCCTGCGAGCATTTTGTGAAGCTCGGCAACGGCGCCGGCGAATCCGCGGCGCTCCGCCTGCTGGCCGACCTGTATGAGCAACGCAATGATATTCAGTCGGCGATACGCTGTTTCGAGCGGGTTGTGATGGCGAGCCGGCAGTTCGACCCCACAGAGTCGGCAAAGGACGTTGAACGCTTGACGCAGCTACAAGCCAAGCGACAGACGCAGGCTCCATCAGCACGAACGTGAAGCCCTGAAGGCTTACCTGCTACAACGCAGATGTCCAACGTCACCTCACCGGAGGTCGAAGGCTCCGAAAATAAATGCAGTATGGAGGCACTCGTAATAACGACGCACAGAGGATGCTCACCAAGGCTAGCCAACCAGACGCAGTGAGAAAAACCCGGAGGATTTTCTCGACCCACGAACGAAGCATAGGAAGGGTCGCGTCTCGGCGCGTCTGGGGTAGGTGGGTGTGAATGTAGCCTTTTTCAGCATCCTCTTATGCCGCTGATCTGGTGTTCCATCTCCGCTCACGGCTTCGGGCACGCCGCGCAAGTCGTCCCGGTGTTGAATGAGCTGAACCGCCGCGTCTCTGATCTCAAGGTCACGCTTCGGACCCAGGTCCCCGCTCGGTTTTTCGAGGGCCGGCTTCATGCGCGATGGGAGTTGAGCCCGGCCGAACAGGATATCGGCTGCGTGCAGCATGGTCCCTTGGAGATCGATGTCAAGGCGACATGGGAGGCGCATCGGCGGTTTCACCGCGAATGGCAAATCCGCCTGGCAGAAGAGAAACGGGCCATGCAATTACAAGGGCCCGATCTTGTGGTGTCGGATATCTCCTATTTGTCGATTGAAGCGGGCGCGCGCGCCAGGATTCCTTGTGCGGGACTGTGCTCGCTCTCATGGGATCGAGTGCTCGAGCCATTCTTAGATCCGGCGCAGAGCGCGCAGGCCCAGATCCTCGACGAGATCATGCGGTCTTATCACAAAGCAGAGTTGGTGATCCGTCCGGCGCCCGGCCTTCCGCTCTCGGCTTTTCGGGAGATTCGCGATGTCGGGCCTATTGCGGATCCCCTCCCGAAAGACCGGGCGCGTGTGAGATTCCTGGTCGGCGCGTTGGACAACGAACGGATCGTGCTGATCGGATTCGGCGGGATTGCCCTGCAATCGTTGCCCTTTGAACGATTGGCGGCGATGACCGGCTATCGGTTCATCGTCAGCGGGCCGGTTCCGGACGCGTACGCGCGCGTCGTCTCCGAAGCGTCGCTTCCGGTGCCGTTTCGGGCGCTGCTCTCATCCGCCGATCTCCTCATGACCAAACCCGGATACAGCACGATGACGGAAGCCGTCGCTTCTCAGATCCCTGTCGTGTACGTGCGCCGGTATAATTTTGCGGATGAGTCGAGTCTGGTTGCATACACGCATCGGTATGGCCGCGCCGTCGAACTCTCGGCTGAGGAATTTGCCGCCGGACGATGGGAACAGGCCTTGAAGACGGCTGATGTGTGTCCTCAGCCTCGTGAGGCGGCCCCTCCACCGACCGGCGCGGCCGAGGCCGCAGCGATTCTGATCGATTACTTGTGAATGGCTGAACGCGGGCGCCGGGC
>JBOHOS010000789.1:0-2880 GCA_050731295.1 Nitrospiraceae bacterium
ATTCCGAGGAATAGCCTGTTGCCACCGGGTAAAGGAGCCGTCCCCGTGGAAAGAGCCTGCTTGGGTAGGCTGGGGGTGGGCGGGTGAAATAGCGCTTCGGGGTGGGCGGGTGAACTCGGGGCAAGCGGCGTCTCGGCGCCGCGGGGATGGGCGGGTGAAATAATTCGCTGCCACTTCGGATCTCCCTTCCCAGGAGGGAACTGGAGAATCTCAAGCGAGTGGCCATCCGGGTCTTTAAAGTAGAAAGCCTGGATGCCGCCGGCATTCGGATTCCAGTCCGGCAGGCGCTGCGGCCCAGACGACGCATGCTGGACTTTGAACCTGCGCAGCCATTGGTACGCTCCATCCATATCGCTGACAATGATCGCCACATGCTGAAACCAGCGATCATGACTCCGTGAATCCACCGGGATCGGCCGGCCTTGGGGCGCGAGATATTCCGTCAGCTCGATGAATTCTTTGCCCAGCCGCATCCGCACCACCCGCATCCGCAACCCAAAGACGCCCTGGAGCTGTTCATATTCATTCCCCCACACTTCCGCATCCGAAATTTTCTCGAATGTCAGCACCTTCGAGTAAAAGTCGATGGAGCGATCCATATCCGACACGGTCATGCCGACGGACGCGACCGCGACGGCCACCGGCGCGTCGTCCGACGCACGCAAGTGTCCAATCGGCGCGCAGAGCACGACCACCATCGCGAGCCAGAGGCTGACCGAGATTCTGGCGGCTCTGATCATGACCGCACCACGGTCTCGCGCGCCGACGGCAAGACCTGACGGGCTGAGCCGTTATTGCGCTCATGATTGTGCTCATCATCCTGCGACATCGTCGGCGCGCGCCGGGTCAGAAACTGCACCAGATCCTTCGAGAAGATCAGATCGAGCGTCCAGTCCAACGCGACTCGCACTTTCTTTTCAAAGCGCGGCAGTTTGCTCAGGTAGATCGTCCGCCACAACCACCAGGCGAAAAATCCTGAAAAATTGAATCCCAGAATATTGGCCACGCCGCATCGGCGTCCGAGCGCCGCCAATTGCCCGAGCGTAGAAAAGACGAACGGCTTCTTACGGCGGCCGTCGATGTCCGCCAAGATGTTGTGGGCCACCACCTGTCCCTCGCGCAGGGCATGTTGTGCGGTCGGCGGATGGGCGGTTCCGGTCACAGGATCGGGCACCAGCGCGCAATCTCCCAACGCCCACACCCCCGACCACTCTGGCACTGCCATGTACTCGTTCACCAGAACCCGTCCTCGCTCTTTCTTACACGGCAACGCGTCCAGCAGCGGATTCGGCGATGTGCCGGCCGTCCAGATGACGGTGTTCGTCGTGATCGTGGTACCATCGCTCAATTCGACCTCCCGGTCCGACAGCGCCGCGACTCTCGTCTTCAACCGGATCTCGACCTTCCGTTCCGCTAGGATTCGCTGCGCGTACGTCCCCAGCTTCTCGTTCAGCTCCGGGAGAATCACGCCGCCGGAGTGGACGAGGACGATCCGCAGCATGTCCTCTCGGAGGTTTGGATAGAAGCGCACGGCATCGCGGAGAAAATCATTGAGCCCCGCGACGGTTTCCACGCCGGCAAACCCGCCGCCCGCGACCACGAAGTTCAACAGCGGCGCGCGCACGTTGGGACAGCACTCGAAATCGGCTTCCTCGAGATTGGCGATCAGATGATTCCGCAGATAGATGGCGTCGCCGAGCGTCTTCATCGTCTGAGCCCGCTGGGCGAGACCCGGAAGGTTGTAGAAATTAGTGACAGAACCCAAGGACAAGACCAGGTGGTCGTACTCCAGGTCGTGCTGATGGTGGGTATGACCGTGCGAGACCACCACGCGTTGCTTCGGCAGGTCGATCATTTCCACATCGCCGTGAAAAAACGTGACACGGCGAAGCAATTTTCGGACGGGGTTGACGATGTTGGTGAGATCGAGATCGCTCGCCGCGACTTCATGCAACATCGGAGTGAATAGGAAGAAATTGTCGCGATTGACGAGCGTGACATCAATCTCAGCACCACGAGCGAGTGCTTTTTCAAACCGCAGCGCGGCATACAACCCGCCGAAGCCGCCGCCCAAAATGATGATTCGCTGTCGTGGCTTCTGCATCATCGTCTCCTTCATATTCGCTGCTCGGGCTGCTCAGCCCAGGCGCGCCAAGATGTGATCGCCCACTCGCAGCGCATTCGCCATGATCGTCAGGGAGGGATTCACCGCATTGCTCGAGACGAAAAAGCCGGCATCGACGACGTACAGATTCTCCACATCATGCGCTTGGCAGTTCACATTGAGCGCCGACGTCTTGGGATCGCGCCCAAATCGGACGGTGCCGCATTGATGCGCCGTCCCGGCGATCGGGATTTTCTTGCCGAGATAGATGTGAGACGGCACCAGATGGCGCTCGCATCCCAGGTGGGCGAGCATGTCTTTGAGCTTGGCGGCCAGGCGTTTGTGCCCCTCCAGATTGTTGTCTGTGTAGTGAATCGTGATATCCCCGTTCGCGTTCACCATGACACGATTATTCGGATCCGGCAGATCTTCGGAGGTCAACCAGAAGTCGAGCGAATGCTTAGCCACGGCATCCAGCGCGAGACCTGGCGCGAAGGGCGGCGCCCCCAGCCGCAGCATCTCAAGATCCTGCTTCCCCACCATGGAGATGTGCCCCATGGGATAGTTCCAGTCTTCGGACCCGAAATAAAAATCGTTCAACCCGATCGTCTTTTGAAAGACCGTCGGGTTGGGGCGCTTCGAGAGCGCCAGCAGCACCGAATTGTTATGGCACATGTAATGCCGGCCGACGACATCGGAGGAATTGGCCAGTCCGTTGGGATGTCTGTCGTTGGCCGAACGGAGCAAGAGCGCCGCCGAGTTGATCGCGCCACAGG